>CAMDBU010000014.1 GCA_945889495.1 Syntrophobacter sp. SbD2
CTCGCTCACCGCCACCCACATCCCTCTCTGCTCTTCGTGTTTTCGTTTTCCCATCGCCATGCAATAAACTCTACACGATCTCTTCTTCCTGTCGATCCTCATCGCCTCGGTTACCCACTTCATTCTCGACTTTCACCACGGGCTGCTAGACCCAAGAAGCTCGCGACGAAAAGTCCGGTGGACGCTTTGGACGGCGTCTTATAGCCCAAGCTCTCGGATAGGTTGATGAGCATTTGGCTGGTGATCACGGTGCGCGCGGTCTGCTGCGGGATCAGCGCCATGACCACCACGCCCATGATGCCGGTGGCGATGACTTGCCAGTGAAAGTTCAACGGGAACATCCGCACCAAATGGAGCGACAATCGATAGAACAAGCCGCAGCCGGTGATCGCCGCGCCGAGACCTAAAACTCCCAGCGTCATGAACCAAGTGGTGCTGGCGAAGCCGCCCATGACCGTGGGCGCCGATTCCAGCTTAGTCAGAATGACCGCCATGGCGAAGACCAGGGCGACGCCGTAGTCGGGCAAAGAGCGAAACACCCAAAAGATTAGCGTCAGCGAGATCAGGCCCAATAATTTAGTTCCCGAGGGCTCCAAGCCGATGTCGGGCACGGCGAACCAGAGATAGCCGCCGACGCCAAGACCGAGGATCGCGCCGAACCATTTGCTCAAGGGCGCCGATTGTAATGCCGCGGCGGTCACGCGCCAGCGGCGCGGCGATTCCTCGCCGCTGCGTTCGCCGTTAAACGACACCGGCTCGGACGTGCTATCGGCGTAGTGTTCCGGCAAGGTCATGTCGCGATCGATCAAACTCAAGGCGCTGCGCAGCTGGCCGATCGCCTGGCCATACTCTTTGCGTTTCGCCAGGGTATCGGCGACGCGCCGGTAGCTCGCCACCGCTTCGCCGGCGGCGGCGCGCTGGGACAGGACTTCTTGATAGGCGCGCAGGGCGGCCGGCAGATCGCCCAACTGGATAAAGATGTCGCTCTTGAGCGTGACCAGGGCGGTGTCGGCAATGAAGTATTCGCGCGGCATGCGGTCGAGAATATTTCTGACAAATTGCGCCGCCGCCATCAGCGTCTCCTGGCTCTGGGCCTTGAGATGTTTGATCACCTCGGGCCAGTCCGGCACCTCGGCGGCATGGTGCACCGCTTGCTGCCAGTCGCCCAGGGCGGCGTAGCGTTTGGCGAAATTGCCATGCAGCTGTTGCTGGACGTCGCTGCCGTCGACAGTGAGCAGCTTTTCGTGCAAAAAATCCTTAAAGAAACTATGAAACTCGATGCGCTCGTTGCCGAGATGGCGCACCAAGGGCGACTGGCCTTTGCTCAAGTCGGCGACCACCTTGGCGATGCTCTTCGATTGAAATAATTGCTCGACGGTGGCGCTGTCCATGGCGCTGAGCAGCGCGGCGTGGCGGAAAAACTCCTGTTGGCGCGGCGACCGGCCCGAGTAAAACTCTTCGGCCAACGAATTGAAGGCTTCGCGGCCGGTGGAATATTGCCGGTCGATGAACGATAGCCGCTTGCTCAATGTCGCGCAGAATTGCCGCAGCCAGCTCGGGTGCTTGTCGATCAGGTCGTCCCACTCCTGGCGGCTCAGCCGCCAGAGCGTGGAGTCCTTGACCGTGACGATGGTCGCCGAACGGGTTTCACCCGACAATAAGGCCATCTCGCCGAACCAATTTTGCGCGCCCAAAATCGCCACGATCTCGGAATTGCCGGCGCCGCTGTCGACGACTACTTGGACGGCGCCGGACTGAATAAGATAAAACGCGTCGCCCTGATCGCCTTGGCGGAAGATGGTCGCGCCGGCGGCGAGGTTACATTCCTCCATCTTGCCCATGATCTTGGCGACATCTTCGCGCGACAGGCTCGAGAAGATTGGGATGCCTCTTATGGTATCGGCCAGTGGTTCCATGGTCGGCTCAGCGGATCACCTTGTCGGCACGCTTCAATACCGCCGGCGGCAGCTGCATGCCCATATAGTTTGCCGTGCGGTAGTTAACGATGAAGTCGAATTTATCGGCCCGTTCGATGGTCGGCAGGGCGGCCTTGGGATCTTTCAAGATCGCTCCAAGCATGGCGCCGGCGCGCCGTCCCATGGCGAGATAGCTCGGGCCGTAGGCGGCGGTGGCGCCCTGGATCGCCCAGGATTCTTCGTTGAACATGGACGGCAATTTTTTCTGCCGCGCCGTGGTGAAGATGAATTCCGCCTCGCCCTCGACCAGATCGTCGGGCACATGAAACAGCGCCGCCCCCGGCGCCGGGCGCAAGTTGGTCAAAGTATTTTTCAATTCGTCGGCCGACTTGACGCCATGGTTGACCACCGTGAGGCCGAGTTTTTTCGCCGCCGTCTGGGCGAAGGCGAAATTGTCGCGGGAAAAATTATTGTTGCTGTCGAAAAAAATATGCACTTCGCGGAGCTCGGGGATGAGTTCTTTAAACAGTGCCAAACGCTTTTCGGTTTTCTCCACGGCGAAGCCGGCGATGCCGGTCAAATTGCGCGCCGCTTCGCTCATGCTTTTCACCATGCCCGCCGCCATCGGATCGCCGGGATGGACAAAGACGATGGGAATCTCGCTAGTGGCGCCGGCCGCCACCGTGGTCGCACGGGTGCCGGTGGTGAAGATCGCCGCAACTTTGAGCTTTAGGAGTTCGTCGGCGGCGGGGCGCAGCGCGCTGCGGTCGCCCTTGGTATTGCGGGTGTCAAAAATTAAATTCTTGCGCTCGACATAGCCTAGCCGTTTGAGCTCTTCATGGATGCCCTTGAGGGCTTGAGTCTGGGCGCGGCCCAGTTCCGGCAACAGGACGCCGATGCGCAGTTTGGTCTGGGCTTGGGCGGTGGTGCTCAGCAGGAACAGCAACGCCAGCAGTTGGAGCGCTGCGCTGATCCTGCGCACCGTAGGCGCGGAGTCCTTCGACAGTCTCAGGACGAACGGATCGCGAGTTGGCCTGAGTGATGATCGCTCGCTTGTCACAGCTTCAACTCCAAGCCCTGGTAGGCGATCATTGAGTTGGCGAAAAGTTTTTTACTGAGCTTTTCGATACGCTTCATGGCCGGGTCGTCATGCTGCGGCTCGTGATGATACAGCACCAGCTGTTTGACCTCGGCTTTGGCCGCGGCTTCGACCGCCATCTCAACGGTGCTATGGCCCCAGCCTTGTTTTGATTTGGTCTTGGAATGGTACTCGCCGTGCAGATATTGGGCGTCATGGATCAACAGGTCGGCGCCGCGGGCGAATTCGATGACATCGGCGTAACCACCGGGCTGCTGCTCGACATCGGTGGCGTAGACCAAGGTCTTGCCGGCGTAGCTCACCCGATAGAGCATCACGCCGTCGCGCGGATGGGCTGGGCTCTTGTGGCTTTCGACGATCAGTTGACGATTTACTGAGGGTCGCGCCGCGGTCGACTTGCCGATGGTTGGCGGTTTGCCGGGCGCGCCGAAGCGCAAGGTCTCGCCGCCGCGCAGTGAATGAATGGCGCTTTTGCCCTTGAATTCATCCAGTGAAATCGGAAACAGGTTGCTATGGGATAACTGGCGCAAGGTTTGCCGCAAAGCTGACGCCGAGCGGCCGGGACCGTAGATGAACGAACGCGTGCCGGCGCTCAGCAGTGGCTCGTAAAAAAACAGCCCCATCAAGTGATCGATATGGGTATGGCTTAAGAAAATATAACTGTCGGCCGCGGCGGCAGCGCGCCGGCCAATCGCTTTGCCGAGCGCGATGATGCCGGTGCCAGCGTCGAAGATCAGCCGGCGGCCGGCGACGTTAACCTCGACGCAGGAAGTATCGCCGCCGATGGCGCGGGTGGCCGCGCTGGCGGTGGGATAACTGCCGCGCACGCCCCAAAAGCGCACTTTAAATTCATTAGTTCTGGTTGCCATCGCCGCCATGTAAAGCAGATTTACCGGGAAAATAAAAGAATAAACCACCGGCGCCATGGACCAATTACGCCGACCAATCTTGCGGTAGCCGCTCGGTCTACGTACAGTTGGCCGGTGTCAATGGAGGATCGACAGTGAACCGAAACTGGCTGGTTACGGCATTCTTCTTTGCCTTGCTGCTGCTGATTCTCTACGGCGCCTACCTGATTATCAGCCCGTTTATCACCGCCATCACCTGGGCGCTGATCCTGGCGATCCTGGTCTATCCGCTTTACGCCTGGCTGCTCCGGCTACTACGCGGACGGGCGTCCCTGGCCGCGGTGATCGTCATCGTGTCGATTACTCTGTTGGTCATCGCGCCGGGCTTCGAAGCCGCTTGGTTTCTCTCCGACGAAGCGGTCGAGCTGGTGCAGACGGTGCGCACGCTGGTCAGCGAAGAGGGACTCAAGGAATGGGCCGCCAGGCCTTGGGTGCAACAGCTGCAAAGCTGGTGGAGCATGATGTCGTTCCGCCTGATGGATTTCAAAATCAATTGGAAGGAAGCGCTGGTGCAAGGCGCCCAGGCGTCGTCGTCATTTCTGGTCGGCCAGGTGCGCGGCATCGCGCAAAATGTCCTGGTGTTCGCCGTCAACTTCGTAATCGCTCTATTCACGCTGTTTTTTTTGCTGCGCGACGGCGCCGAAATCTTGCAGCGTTTGCAGCGGCTGCTGCCGATGGACCGGGAGCATCAGGAGCGCTTGCTCAAAAATGTCGTCGACGCGGTTATCGCCGTGGTCCATGGCTCGCTGGTCGTTGCCACCGTTCAGGGGCTCCTTGCCGGTCTGGCCTATTGGGCCACCGGCGTGCCGTTTTCTTTACTCTGGGGCGTGGTCACCGCGTTCGTGTCGCTCTTGCCGGTGGGCGGCTCGGCGCTGGTTTCGATACCGGCGGCGATTTATTTGTTTCTCCAAGGCGAAACCGTCCGGGGTATTGTCTTACTGGTTTGGTGCTTGGGCTTTGTCGGCATGGTCGACAATATCTTGAAACCATTGTTGATCGGCAATCGCTTGGGCTTGCCGGTGTTGTTTCTGTTCTTCGGCATTCTCGGCGGCCTTTCCTTGTTCGGCGCCGTCGGCATCATTCTCGGTCCGGCGCTGTTCGCGCTCTTGCGCGCGCTGCTCGATCTCTATTCCGAAGAGTACGCTAAGGCGGAGGCGAAGGATTAGCGCGGCCGGTTGGCTTCTCCGGCTAATTCTGAATATATAGACCGCGAATTGGGTAATGAAGAGAAGAGGGTTACCGCACAAATCTCAAAAGGAGAAACATATGACCGTCGATAAAGAATTTTTCAACGTCAAGTACAAAGAGGGATCGCTCGATCCGAAAACCGCGCAGCTGATTTTCTTCGCCGTGTGCATCGCCATCGGTCATGAAGACGGCGCCAACCTGCACCTGGCCAAGGCGCGCGAGTGCGGCGCGACCGCGGATGAGATCAACGAAGCGGTGGTTTACGCCATGCGTCCAGCGGCGGCCAAGGTGCGCAACCTGGCCAAAGCGGTGATTGCTCGATAGATCGTTCCAATGGTTCCAACGAAACGAGTGAATTATACATGAATCAGTGGACGATCGACGTTAACGAAGAAAATTTCGAAGCGGCGGTGCTAGAGCGCTCCAGCGAAGTGCCGGTGCTGGTAGACTTCTGGGCCGAGTGGTGCGGACCGTGCAAGGCGCTCGGTCCGGTGCTGGAAAAACTCGCCGACGAATACGCCGGCGGTTTCATTCTCGCCAAACTCAATGTCGATGAGAATCCCAACCTTGCTGGCATGTTCGGCATTCAAGGCATTCCGGCGGTAAAACTGTTTCGCGACGGCGATCTGGCGTCGGAATTCACCGGTGCATTGCCCGAGCCCATGCTGCGCGAGTTTCTCACCAAGTTCTTACCGTCGGCGAGCGACAAGGAAGCCCAGGCGGCCATGGCGCTTGAAGCAGAAGGCAAGCTCGCCGAGGCCAAAGCCGCCTATGAGGCGATCCTGGCCGGCAACGCCGATCATGGCCAGGCGCTGTTGGGCATGGCGCGCTTGGCGGTGATCGGCGGCGATAACGGTGCGGCGCTGGAATATCTCGAGCGCATCTCCATCATCGCCGACGAGCGCAAGGAAGCCGACCGCATGGTCGCCAAGTTGAATCTCCAAGCCGGCGGCGCGCAAAACGAAGCGGCGCTGCGGGAGAAGATCGCCGCCAACCCGAAGGATATCGAAGCCCGCTTCGATCTCGCCCAGGCGCTCGCCGGCGTCGAAAAATACGACGAAGCGCTCAGCTATTTTCTCGAAGTGGTCAAGGCCGACCGCAAGTTCAAAGACGACGGCGCGCGCAAAGC
Source organism: Syntrophobacter sp. SbD2 (assembly GCA_945889495.1). Classification (GTDB taxonomy): domain Bacteria; phylum Desulfobacterota; class Binatia; order UBA9968; family UBA9968; genus DP-20. The sequence continues at coordinate 6,241 of CAMDBU010000014.1, forward strand.
GATGATCCAAATCTTCGAAGTACTGGACGGCGAAGATCCGCTCACCGACAAGTATCGTTCGGAGCTGGCGGCGGTGTTGTTTCGGTAAAAATGCAGCAGAAGAATCTCACCACAGAGGGCACAGAGATCACAGAGTGGAAGATTCGGAATCGGATGATTTAACCCCAAAAGGCGCAAAACAAGGATACGGGTTTCGTAGGGGCGGGTTTTAAACCCGCCCTCTTCAGCTTCGTGGTGAACAAGTCCTTTCTCATTTTCTGACAATCCCATGGCACTGGCGCCGGATAAGATCGAGCGGGAAGTGCAGCGGCTCGGCCGGGCGCTCTACCAGCGGGCGGCCGAGCATAAGCCGTCGTTGTTCGAAGCCCAGGACTTGCTCGGCCGGATGATCGACTGGTCGTTGGACGACGAATCGTTGCGCGTGGCGCTGTTTCGTTTCGTCGATGTGCTGCCGAGCTTGGAGTCGTCTTCTGAGATCGGCCGCCATCTCGAAGAATATTTCTCCCGGGTCGATCATGCCTTGAGTGGGTTAGCGATTCTCGCCCAGACGCTCCATGCCGGTACTTTGGTCGCGCCCATGGTGCGGCGCAACGTCATCAAGCTGGCGCGCCGTTTCATCGCTGAGGAGAGCGGCAACCACTTAACTTCGGTGCTCACGGCTTTGCGCAAGGAGCCGGCGGCGTTCACTATTGACGTTGTCGGCGAGGCGACGGTGAGCGATGGCGAAGCGGCGGCGATGCAAGGACGCTATCTCGCGCTCATGGGCCGGCTCGCCGCGGCGAGCGCCAAGTGGCCCGACTGCCAGCAGATCGACGATTCGCCCAACGGCAAAATTCCCCGGGTCAATCTTTCGGTCAAACTATCTTCGCTATGCGCCCGCTTCGATCCGTTGGACCCCAACACCGAAGTCATCGTGCGCCAGCGGCTGCGCGAATTATTTCGCGCCGCGTCATCGTTGGGCGCGGCGGTGACCGTCGACATGGAGCAGAACAGTTTTCGCGAGCTGACCCTGGAGATTTTTTGCGGCGTGTTGGAGGAGGACGAATTCCGCCAAGCGCCCTACGCGGCGATCGCATTGCAGGCGTACCTGATCGATGCGGCGAAAGATGTCGACGGCTTAGTTCGCTGGGCGCGACAGCAGCGCCGCCGAATCGGTGTGCGCTTGGTCAAAGGCGCCTACTGGGACAGCGAGATCGCCTGGGCCAAGCAAAAGAGCTGGCCGATTCCAGTGTTTCTCGACAAGGCGCAGACCGACGCCAATTACGAGCAGCTGAGCCGCATGCTGCTCGAAGCCCATGATGTCATCGACGCCGCCTTCGGCAGCCACAATCTGCGCAGCCTGGCCCACGCCATCGTCGCCGCCAAGGAGATCGGCGTGCCGGCCAACGGCTACGAGATGCAAATGCTCTACGGCATGGCCGAACCGGTGCGCCAGACGATCATTCAAAACGGCCAGCGGGTGCGGGTTTACTTGCCGGCCGGCGAATTGCTGCCGGGGATTTCCTATTTGATTCGGCGGCTGATGGAGAACACCTCCAACACCTCGTTCTTGCGCCAGACCTACGCCGACAAAAAAGACGTCGATAGCTTGATCAAAGCGCCGGTGCCAGCCAAATCGATTCCCTCAGCCAGCGTCGAGCGACAATTCGTCAACCAAGCGCCGATCGATTTCGCACCAACGGCGAACCGGGAGAAATTCGCCGCGGTAGTCGAACAAGTGCGCGGTGAATTCACCAGCAGCCGCAAACGCAGCGGCGAGTCGTGGATCGTGTCGGTGAATCCGGCCAACCCCAGTGAAGTCATTGGCCAAGTGCGGGTTTCCACGAGCACTGAAGCCGAACGAGCGATCGCCAAGGCCGAAGGTTTTTTTCCCGAGTGGCGTGGGACGCCGGCCCGGGAGCGCGCCGACATGCTTTTCAAAGCCGCCGAGATCATGCGCCAGCGGCGCTGGGAGTTGGCGGCGCAAGAGCTGTTCGAAGTCGGTAAGGGCTGGCGCGAGGCGGACGGCGATGTCTGCGAAGCGATCGATTATCTCGACTACTACGCCCACGAGATGCTGCGCTTGGCCGAACCGCGCGAGACTCAGCAGTTGCCGAGCGAAACCAATACGCACTTTTACGAGCCACGCGGCCTCGCCGCCGTGATCGCGCCGTGGAATTTCCCCCTGGCGATCCTCGCCGGCATGACCGCGGCGGCGTTGGTTACCGGCAACTGCGTGTTGATCAAACCGGCCGAACAGTCGCCGCTGATGGGCGCTTGCCTGCACGACATTCTGCGCCAAGCGGGCGTGCCCGACGACGCCTGCCAGCTGCTCCAGGGCGGCGGCGAGATTGGCGCGCAGTTGGTTCGCTCGGCGAAGATTCATGTGATCGCGTTTACCGGCTCGCGGGAAGTCGGCTTGGAGATTCTCCGCGAAGCCTACACGACGCGGCCCGGACAGACTCACGTCAAGCGGGTGGTCTGTGAGATGGGCGGCAAGAACGCGGTGATCGTCGACAGCGATGCCGATCTCGACGAGGCAGTGGTGCATGTCATCGATTCGGCGTTTGGCTACCAAGGGCAGAAATGTTCAGCAGCCTCAAGGCTGATTCTCTTGGGCGAAATCCATGACCGTTTCCTGACGCGGCTGGTGGACGCCGTGCAGAGCTTGAAGATCGGTCCGCCGGAAGATCCGCGCAATGCCATTGGACCGGTGATCGATGCGGCGGCGCAACGGCGCATTGTTGACTACATTCGACTCGGCAAGAAGGAAGCCCAGTGCGTGGTTGAAATCGCCGCGCCCAAGGAGGGCTACTTCGTCGGCCCGGCGATCTTTCGCGATGTCGACCCGCGCAGCCGCATCGCCCAGGAAGAAATTTTTGGCCCCGTGCTGTCGGTGATCAAGGCCGATGATTTCGAGCAGGCCCTGCGGATCGCCAACGATTCCCAGTTCGCGCTCACCGGCGGCGTCTTCTCGCGCTCGCCCAATCATATCGAGCTAGCGCGCAAAGAATTTCGTGTCGGCAATCTCTATATCAACCGCGGCATCACCGGCGCCATCGTCGAACGCCAACCCTTCGGCGGTTTGAAACTCTCCGGCATCGGCAGCAAAGCCGGCGGGCCGGATTATCTATTGCAATTTCTCGAACCGCGGACGATTTCGGAAAACACCCTGCGCCATGGGTTTGTTCCCCCGGAGCGGATGCGGAAATAGGAAGAGAAGAAATTATCTCGCAAAGGCGCAAAGACGCAAAGGGTAAGGAAGCTGGTTTCCGAATACTTAGCGCCTTGGCGCCCCTTCGACGTAGCTCAGGACATGCTTTGCGAGAGATAGTCCTAAAATCTTGAACGCAAAACCCTACATCGCGCCTTGGTGGCTGCCCGGCGGCAACGCGCAGACCATTTACGCCCGGGCGCTTGGGCGCAATTACAGCATCGAGTACCAGCGCCAGCGTTGGAACACGCCGGACGGGGATTTCATCGATCTCGATTGGGTGAATCGTGAGAGCAAGACGGCGAAGCTGCTGGTGCTGTTCCACGGTCTCGAAGGCAGTTCGCGTAGCCATTACGCGCTGAGTTTGATGACGCTCGCTCAACGGATCGGCTGGCGCGGCGTGGTGCCGCACTTTCGCGGTTGCGGCGGCGAGATCAACCGCCTGCCGCGCGCTTACCACTCCGGCGACGCCGCCGAGATCGATTGGATCTTGCGCCGGCTCAAAAGCGAAAATCCCGATTGCGAAATCTACGTTGCCGGCGTTTCACTCGGCGGCAACATGCTGCTCAAATGGCTGGGTGAGCAGGCTGATGTAGCTACGACAGTTGTTAAAGGCGCGGTGGCGGTATCCGCGCCGGTGGACCTGCACGCCGCCGCGGCGGTGTTGGACTTTGGTTACCGCCGCGCGATTTACACAAGGCGCTTCTTGCGCTCGCTGCGAGCGAAGGTACTGGCGAAGATCGCAACGCATAAGTTAGATATTCCGATCGAAGCCGTGCGCCGCTGTTCGACCTTGCGCCAGATCGACGATCTCTACACCGCGCCGATCAATGGCTTTAAAGACGCCGACGATTACTGGACCCGCGCCAGCAGTAAACCCTTGCTAACAAATATTCGCGTTCCGACCTTGCTGCTCAACGCGCGCAACGATCCGTTCCTGCCTGCCGATGCCCTGCCGGCGCAGAAAGAAGTTTCTGATGCCGTCACGCTGGAATTTCCCGTCTCAGGTGGCCATGTGGGATTCGTGGCTGGGAGTATGCCCGGTAATTTGGCCTGGCTACCGCAGCGAATTCTGAATCATTTCTCGGTTGGAATTTAGGCTGATGGAACCGCAGCGTAGTTGCGTCGATGTAGTTAAGGGAGGGCGGGTTTTCCAACCCGCCGGGCGGACAGGAATGTCCTCCCTCCTTTGGATTTGCGATGTGTGAATCGTAGGAAAGTCGATGTCGCGGCGCGCTTTCAAGAGGATGAGCTTCTCGTTGTCTAGGGCGTCAGCACTTCATTCACCGACGAATACGTCGCACCTGGCTGGGGCCCGCCGGAGATGACGTAAATGGAATTGCCGATGACGGCGGCGCCGAGGCCGTGGCGGGCGGTGGGCATGGGGGACCAGCCTTGCCATTTGTTTTTGGCGGGGTCGTAGGATTCGACGTTGGCGTGGGTGCTGCGGCCGTATTCGCCGCCGAAGACGAAGATTTTTCCATTGAGCACGGCGGCGACAATGCCGCTGCGGGTGGTCGGGATCGGCGAGCGATTGCGCCAGCGATTGGCCGCCGGGTCGTATTCTTCGTTGTCGCCGATGCTGCGGTCGTGGTTGCCGTTGATGCGGCCGGCGATGGCGTAGAGTTTGCCGTCGACGACGCCGATGGCGTGGTGATCGCGCGGCGTGATCATGCGCGCATGCTTGCTCCAGCTATTCTCCACCGGATCGTAGGACTCGTTGGCCGGAGTGTTGCGGCCGTTCTTAGCGACGCCGCCGACGGCGAAAATTTTTCCGCCGATGATGCCGACGGCGAGGGCGCCGCGCGGGGTCGGCATGGCTTTTTTCATCGTCCAGCGATCTTTGGTGGGGTCGTATTCGTAAACGGTATCCACCGGGCCGACGCCGGAAATATAGCCGCCGATGACATAGATCTTGCCATTGACCGCCGCGGCGCCGACATGGTGCAGCGGTTTGGGCAAAGGCGCGCGACCGCGCCAGCTATCGCTGGCTGGGTCGTATTCTTCGACCAGGTTGCCGCCTTTATCGTAGCCGCCCATGACGTAAATTTTGCCGGCGATCTCTGCCGCGGCGACTTCGGTGCGCGCTGAAGGCATGGGCGCGCGGCTGGTCCACTTGCCGGGCAGTTGCGCGCCGGCGTCGGAGCCGAGCGCCAAGAGGGTCGGAAATATTACCACTGAGACGCGGAGGACGCGGAGGAAATTCCGAATCGAAAATTCTCGGCGACCTCTGCGTCTCCGCGGTGAATCAATCTTCATGGGTTATTCTGATGCGCGGTTCGCAGCGTAGACAGTTCGCGCAGGTTCACGCCGGATAAGGATTGTCCAAGGCATGCTGTTCCATGAGCGCTTGCAGGTCGACCATGATGAAGGCGCAGTATTTGGGATCGTAGCCTAGCTTCTTGGCGGTCTTACCTTGTTCCAAGATGCGCTGGAGGATCATGCGATTCAAAGGCCCATGGCCCATGTGGTCTTCATGCTGCACCAAGTCGGCTTCGGCGTGGGCGTTAAAATAGATCGCTTGGCGCTTGCTCATGCCGTAATGGCTGACCAGGGCTTGGCTCCATTGCTGGGACCAGTGGCCGAGGGTTTCTTCGTAAACATGGGCGCCCCAGAGCTCGATGATCGAGCCGTCTTGAAACACCCGCCGGCAATAATCGCTGATCGCCCGTCCCGGCGCTGAGGCCGGTTTTTCGAACAGTTCTTCTTTGCTCAGCCCCAAGGCGTTGGCGGTTTCGAGCAGAATCAAAATATGGCCCGGCGGCTTGGGCGAGATCAGCTCTTCGGCGACTTTGTCGCACAGCGGTGCCAGCAGATCGAAATTTTCCACGAAGAACGGCAAATGGACGTAGTAAGACACCGCGTTGAGCGCCACCACCTCGATGGAAAATAGCCCCCAGTCCTTGAAAAAGCGCCGCAGGCTGCCAATCGGCAAGGTGCCGTCGCGGAGGCGGCTCATGAACTCGCCCTGATGAATGCGCTTGTGCCAATGACGATGCACTTCGCTATAGAGTTCGTCGACGAAGATTTTGGCTGGGCCGGAGTCCATTTAAGTCTTAGATTATGAGTGGTTAGGTCGTCTGACCAGCTTTCACTGCGGACTGATTTCTTGTATTGTTAAAACCTAAATGATTGGCGGAGTCAATCACCGTTTGATGATCCGGCGGAGGAATCATGGAAGCGCTCAAGCCCGAAGAGTTTTTACAGCAACTGATCGCCACCCGCGAAGCGTTCTGGGAAAAGATGAATGCCGAACGCAAGAGTTACGGCGCCGAGAAGCCGTTGACTCCGGCGGTCGTGCTGCGCCGGCTGCAATTTGGCGTGGTCATGGAGCGCAAGGCGGCTGAGGTGACCGCGCCCTGGGTGAGTAAGATCCCCGATCTCGATCTGCAACAGCCGATGTCGGAGTATGTCGTCAATGAATTGAAGCATACCTCGATCCTGTGCCAGCGCATCCGCGATCTCAACGGCGATCCGGACGGTTTGTGGAACAGTCCTTTGGCGGAATTAAAAGAGCTGTGGGACTTCCATGCCGGCTTGGGTTCGCTCTGCGAGCTCATCGCCAGCGTGCAGTTCGGTCATGAAGAGTTTTTTCCGCGCACGTCGAAATCATTCATCGAGCGCGTCACGCCGCTCGACCCGACCACGGCGGCGATCTATCGCGATGTTTTGCTCGCCGAAGAAGAGGGCCATGAGTGGATCGCGCCGGAGATTCTCAAACGCTACGCCACCGATGCCGAGTCGCAGCGGAAATGTCTGGCGGCGTTGAAGACGGGCTGTGAATTATTTGGCCGGGCGATTCAGAGCTTCAATCGAAGCATGCCGGCTTGAGAGCTTGTTGCTAGCCGCGGTTCGGGTATCCAAAAGGAAGAAGAGTCTTTAGATCGCCTAAGAACGGACAGGTTGGCTAAAGCGATCTCAGTGTTTGTGCTCGATCTTTTTGCCGTAGGTCACTTCACCTTTGTCGACCCGCAGGGAAAAGCCGCAGTCGGGGTTGGTGCAAGCCCAGGCCTTGTACATCACCGAGGCGCCATCCTGGCCGTAGTCCGACAGCGGAATCAGTAACCCGTTATTGCATTTCTGACATTTAGGAAAATCCATCTCCGCTCCTTCTTTCAACCCCACCTACCTGGGCTCAAGCGCTTCACGTAGGAAAATTTTATCGTATCGGGAGAGGATAAATCAAGCTAAGCTCTTTGACGGTCAGAAATACTAGAACCGCGAGATGCGACTTTTGGACGCAAAAAAGTGGCAATCGACAGCGTCGATTACCCCTTTGAGCGGAAGCATGCAAAGCGCGATTACTTGGATTTCTTCTCCATCGCGTCGGCTTTCTTTTCGGTCATCTTATCTTTGGCTTTGTCGGCGGCCTTTTTGACGGTCTTTTTGGCTTTGCCTTTGGCCTTGCCTTTAGCTTTTTCTTCGACTTTGTCACCAACTTTGTCGACCACCTTATCGGCGACTTTGTCCATCTTCTTATCGGTTGCCGGCAGCGCGGGAACTGCTGGCACCGCCGGTGTTGCCGGTTTGGCTTGGGCGAAACTCACTCCGCTCAAGGCCAAGGTCATCACCGCGACGACGAAAACTTTAATAGCGTTTTTCACTTTAATCACCTCCCTTTGTCAGAATAGACGCTGCGATCAGCGCTTCATTCAAAGGACCATGGAAACTGGTCAAACACAAGCGCACGTTGTTGCGCTGGGCGAATTACACACCGTAAAACTGTCGAGCGTTGTCCTCTAAAAGCTTTTTGCGCACCGGCGCGGCGATGTCGGCGCGATCCTTGAGGATGGTCGCGGTGCCCTCGGTGCGGTCGGCGTGGGGATAGTCCGACGAAAACATGAATAGATCTTCGCCCACCTCACCGACGATTTTCGGCAAGGTTGCTTCGTTGCCCTCGCAGCCGAAGTAAATCCGGCCGGTCTTCAAATATTCGCTGGGCGCATGGCTGAGCAAATCCTTGGCGCCGTAACGCGGATTCTCAAAGTGGTCGTCCATGCGCTCGACATGGGCCGGCACCCAGCTGATGCCGCCTTCGAGGAAGGCGAACTTCAAATTCTTATAGCGATCGAGCAGGCCGGAGCAGAGCACGCTGGTGAGGCCGGCCATGATCGGAAAGATGCCGGCTAGCACGCGGTTGGGAAAGTGGTGTTCGAATAGCGTGTCGACGAACGGGAACTGCAAACTGAAGTGGACGGCGATGGGCATCTTGACCCGGTCGCACTCGGCGAAGAAGACATCATGGTCGGGATGATCCAAACGGCGCGCGCCGGCGGTGCCGTTGATCATCACCGCTTTGACACCCATGTCGGAGAGCCGGGTGATTTCCTTGGCCGCGCCCACCGGATCGAGCAGCGAGACTACGCCAACGGCGCGCAAACGGTCGGGCGCCTGGTTGCACGCTTCGTTCAGCCAAGTGTTGTAGGCGCGGCAGATGCCGTTGCCCAAGATGCCGTCGGGCCAGGCGTTGGCGTGGAGCAAAAAGCTTGGATAGATAAACTGCAGATCGATCTTCTCGCGGTCGAGATCGTCCAGGCGCTCTTTGATGTTGTTCAACGTCTGGCTGCCCGGCGAGGCGCGCCGCGCCGATTGCAAGGCTTTCCCCGGAGGGGCGGCGGTGCCGGGGGCGCCGGCGCCCATGATGGTCGGCCGCTTATACGAGGTATGGCCGTCGACCACCCAGAAATTATGGCCCTGCTCGTCGCCCAACAACCGCGGCCGGTAGTTGCGCAACGCCGGCTCCATGTATTTGTCGAAGATCTCTTCGCTCTCAAAAAAATGTCCATCGCCGTCGATAATCATTGCTTCGCGCTCCCCTCCAGAATTCTTGCTAACTCTTAGCCACTACGCCGAGCGGTTGCAACTCGCTAGGACGAGCGCTTAGACACCGCGTCGGGCTCGAGACCGGTGGGGCAGGGATAAGCTTTGATGCTGTGTTTAATATTGTTGCGCGCCATGAGTTCGGCGTAGCTCACGCCTACCGCTTTGGTGTTGATCACCGGCACGCCGAGATGGGGTTCCAACTCTTCGGGCGTCACCACATAAGGATAAATCTTGCCGCCCAGCGGAATGATCGCCTGAGCTCCCTGGGCGACCAGCTCTTTGCCCACCGCCAGGGTCCGTTCGACGACGATATCGTGATAGCCGGACAGATCGCCGGTGTCGTAGAGAGCGACGGTGCGGATGCCGCTAACGAACGGCGTCATGCCGTAGGTCTGGACCATGCGCATGGTGTGCGGCATATGGGTCTCCAAGGGCACGATGAGACCGAAGCGGTCGCAAATGCTGGCGGCGAAATGGAGCGACGCGCGCAGCAAACCGATCACCGGGATGCGCACCGCCAGCCGGCTCGCCTCCACGCCGGGATCGAAGGTGTTGCTCTGGATCACCGCGTCGAAGCCCTGACGCTCGGCTTCGATGGCTTTTTTCACCAGCGCCGGAGTTTCCAATATATGATGCAGGCCGGACAGCGCTTTGCGCTCTTCCAACAGGCGCAGCACCGCGCCGCTGCCGAGATCTTCGGGGTAGGCGAGTTCAAAAGTGGTGTCGGGCGAGGCGTAGCCCTTGAGCAGTTTGGCGATATGCACTTCGAGTTCGGCGGAGTGGCGCTGGGCGGAATGGTTTAAAAACATGAAACGCATGATGTTCTCCTTTTTTGACGATAGGACTTCTGGGATCGATGGGACCTATATTAATCTCGCGCGATCAGCCGCCGAAAATTCCGCGCATCTGTTTGGCGTACTCGTCGAGCTTTTCCGCCAGGGCCGGGTTGACCGGGACGATTTTTAAATCTTTCAGCATCGCCGCCGCTTCGTTGACCAGGTCGCCGCGGGCGATGTGGCGGCCTGGGGTCTGCATGAGTCTTTGCCCTTCGCGCGACAGCACGAATTCCAAAAATAACTTTGCCGCATTGGGATGGGGCGCGCCGGTGGCGATACCGGCGCCGACCATGATCGCCGGCACCGGGCCTAACGCGGTCCAGTCGATGGGCGCGCCGCGCTCTTTTATGCGCTCCACCGACGATACCGGAATATTGATATCGTAAACCCCTTCGCCGGCGACCACCAATTGGGCCAGGAGCTCGTGGCCTTCGCGCGGGCTCGGCTGCTGTTTTGCCAGCTCGCGCATGAATTTCATGCCGCGCTCCTGCCCGAGAATTTGCAACATGCCGACGAACCAGTCGGCCTTAGTGCCTTCCATGAGCAGCTTGCCCTTCCATTTGCTATCGAGCAGGTCGTCATAAGACTTCGCCAGCTGAGAGCGTGGCACCAGCCGGGTGTTATAGGCGCTGACGTAGGCGTTGTAATAGACCGTGGTCCAGAAACCTTCTTCCTTGAACTCCTTGGCATAGAGGGCGTTGGGCTGCGGTAGGTAGCGCGCCAGAACGCCGCTGCGGTTGAAAATATGCATGCTGAACTCGACGGTCTGGATAATATCGGCAAAGACCTTCTTGGCGCGGAATTCGGTCAGGACGCGGGTCAGGAGTTTTTCACTGCCGGTGCGGTGCAGCTTCACTTTTATAAATGGATAGCGCTTTTCGAACTCGCCGATGATCCCGTTGGCTTCGGCCAGGTTCATCGACGCGTAGTAGACTAACTCGCCTTCGCGCTTGGCGGCGTCGATCAGCGCATCGTTGGTCGCCGCTTGGCCGCTTGGCGCGACCATGGTGAGCCACAACAACAAAAACAAACCTATGCTCGAAGTTCGCGACTTCATTTATTTACCGAGTGAATCGATAAAGCCGTTGTCTTCGAGCTCGCGGATGAATCGATCATCGACGAACTTCTTGGCGTCGGCGCCGCGCGCTTCGGGCAAGTCCCTAGCCATGAAGTCGAGCAGGGTTTGCAAGGATGCGACCACCGGGTAGGGCGCCCGCGGCATGCCCGGTTGAGTCAAGTCATAGGTTTCCTCGGCGATGGTGCGGTCGGCGATGCCGCTGTAATCGGCCTGGACATCGACGGTGAATTCCCGGTCGGTGCGGTAACGGTGCATGCCCTCGACATAGGCTTTGACGAATTGGCGGGTGATCTCGGGATTCTTCTCGATATAGTCGCGCCGGCCGGCGATGCCGCCGAGCGCATAGTTGAGGCCGTACTCGGCGAAGTCGATCAAATACTTGCAACCATGGCGGATGGCGTCGATGCATTCGGGCGGCGTGCCGACCACGACATCGACTTTGCCGCTCAAGAGCGCGTCCATTTCCGCCTCGGCGCCATGGCCGATGGTTACTTCCTGCAAACCTTTGATGCCGGCGGCGTCGAGCTTGGCGGTGACGAATTTGACCAGCGCGTCGCCGATGCCGCCGTCGTTGACCGTGCCGATTTTCCTGCCGGTTAGTTCTTCGCGGCTGTTGATACCGGGGCGACCGACGAGAAATTGCTGGTTGATGCCGCCGGTGAGAAACACCACATCGGCTTCGCCCTTGAGATTGGCGCGCAGTGGCGCCGGCGCGGCCAGGTTGCCGAACTGAATTTCGCCCGCCATCAAGCCGCGTACCACGCCCTTGGCGCCGCCCATCACTGGCGGGCGGTCGACGTCGAGGCCATGCTTACGAAACAGGCCGGCTTTCCAAGTTACCATCATCGGCCCAGCGCCCTGGCCGATGGTGGCGAAGCCAGCGTTGATTTTGATCAATTCTACCATGAAAAATTTCCTATTCGACAATTCTAGCGTTATTCCTATCACGATTGTGCCTCGCTCAGTCAAGTGGCGGGCTTTGCGGTTTCTGGCGCGACAAACTTTTTCGCGCCGTTGACGGGCGATTGGGCGATTCGCGTTGACAGCTTTTCGGCGCGGGCGTAGTATCGAATTCCGTAATGCGCTTTCCGGGAAAGCCATTGCGGTTTTTTGTTTTTGGCGCCGCCATGTCCAAGTCAACCATTCATCCGATTGTCCTTGCAGCCGTGAAATCGTGACCTGATGAGCGTAGTGGCGATCATCCCGGCGCGCTTTGGCTCGACCCGATTGCCGGGCAAGCCGCTGGCCGAGATCGGCGGCCGTCCGATGATTCAACATGTTTACGAGAGCGCGGCCAAGGCCAAGGTGCTCGACCGGGTGATTGTCGCCACCGATGACCGGCGCATCGAAGCGGCGGTGAAAAAATTTGGCGGCGAAGTGATGATGACCGCGGTCGATCACGCCAGCGGCACCGACCGCTTGGCCGAGGTGGCGCGCAAGATCAAAGCCGATTTGCTGGTTAACGTGCAGGGCGACTTGCCGTTCATCGGCGCCCAGACGATTAGCCGGGCGGTGCAGCCACTGCGGCGCAGCGCTGAAATTCCCATGGGCACGGTGTGCACGGCGATTTACGATGAAACTGAATGGCGCAATCCGAATATCGTCAAAGTGCTCACCGACAAAGCTGGGCTGGCGCTGTTTTTTACCCGGGCGGCGATTCCGTTTCGGCGCAACGACGCCATCGATCCCAACGGTAAGAAAGTTGCCGGGCGCCAGCGGCTGTGGGGCTATCGCCATCTCGGTTTGTATGTTTACCGGCGCGAGTTTTTACTGAAATTTTCCCGGCTCCGGCCGACGGCGCTGGAGCAGATCGAAAGTTTAGAACAGTTGCGAGCTTTGGAAAACGGTTACCGGATTTACGTGGCGCAAGTTGACGAACGGTCGGTGGAAGTGGACACGCCGGCCGATTTGTTGCGGGCGGAAAATTATTTGCAGCGGCGTACGAACTAAAGAGGTGGCGATGGCGGCGATAAAAACCAAATATATTTTTGTCACGGGCGGTGTCGTGTCATCTCTGGGTAAGGGGTTGGCGGCGGCGTCCATCGGCGCGTTGCTCGAAAGCCGCGGCCTCAAGGTGACCATCATCAAGATGGACCCTTACATCAATGTCGACCCCGGCACCATGAGCCCCTATCAGCATGGTGAGGTGTTCGTCACCGACGACGGCGCCGAGACCGACATGGATCTCGGCCACTACGAGCGCTACGTGTCGACGCCCATGGGGCGGAAAAATAACTGCACCACTGGGCAGATCTACGAGACGGTTATTTCCAAAGAGCGGCGCGGCGATTATCTCGGCGGCACGGTGCAGGTGATTCCCCATATCACCGACGAGATCAAACGGCGCATCTTCGCCGCCGCCGATGGTTTTGACATCGCCATCGGCGAGGTCGGCGGCACGGTGGGCGATATCGAAGGTCTGCCGTTCTTAGAGGCTGTGCGCCAGGTCGCCTGGGATTTGGGCCGGGAGAACGTGCTTTATATTCACTTAACTTTGGTGCCGTTCATCACCGGCGGCGGCGAATTAAAAACCAAGCCGACCCAGCATAGCGTCAAGGAACTCACGGGTTTGGGCATTCAACCCGATATTCTCCTGTGCCGCACCGATCGCATGCTTGACAAGAAGATCAAGAATAAGATCGCCCACTTTTGTAACGTCGCCGAAAATTCCGTCATCACCGCCAAGGATGTCGAATGGATTTACGAAGTGCCGCTGGTGTTTCATGACGAAGGGCTCGACGAGCGGGTGGTCGAAAAGCTCAACATCTGGACCGGCGCGCCCCATCTCGAACGCTGGCAAAAGGTGGTCGATGTACTGACTCATCCGAAAGACACGGTGCGCATCGCCGTGGTCGGCAAATACATGAGTTTGAAGGAGTCCTACAAGAGTCTGTTCGAGGCGTTGGTGCACGGCGGCATCGCCAACGAGGTCAAAGTCGAGATCGATTGCATCGAGGCGGAACAGATCGAGCAGGAGGCGGCTGAGATCTTGCTCAAAAATGTCGACGGCGTGTTGATCCCCGGGGGCTTTGGCGATCGCGGCAGCGAGGGAAAAATCTCGGCGATCCGCTATGCGCGGGAAACCCATGTGCCGTTCTTCGGCATCTGCCTCGGTATGCAGATGGCGGTGGCCGAGTTCGCCCGCAACGTTTGCGGCCTGGAGCGCGCCAACTCCACCGAGTTCGACCTGCAAACCGCCCATCCGGTGATTCACTTGATGGAGGAGCAAAAGGCCATCGATACCAAGGGCGGCACCATGCGCTTGGGCACCTATCCCTGCGTGCTGCAAAACGAGACCCTGGCGGCAAAGCTATATGGCCGGGAAAAAATTTCCGAACGGCACCGCCATCGCTATGAGTTCAACAATAATTATCGGGCCGAGTTTGGCGCCAAAGGCATGGTGTTGAGCGGCCTGTCGCCGGACAGTTCGCTGGTGGAGATCATCGAGCTCGATAACCACCCATGGTTTCTCGGCTGTCAGTTTCATCCCGAGTTCAAATCGCGGCCGATGGATGCCCATCCGCTGTTCCGCGGCTTTGTCGAAGCGGCGTTGCAAAATCGCCGCTCGGTGGCCGAGACGCCGCGCATGAAGATCGTTCGCACTTAAATCGAGTTTACCAACAACCATGCCCACCAAGTTGATTAAAATCGGTAACGTTGCCGTCGGCGCCAATGGGCCGCTGGCGGTGATCGCCGGTCCCTGCGTAATCGAAAGCCGGGAGTCGGCGCTGCGCCATGCCGCGGCGCTCAAAGAACGGGCCGACCGGGTCGGTGTGCCGTATATTTTCAAAGCGTCCTACGACAAGGCCAACCGGAGCTCGGTTAACTCCTTTCGCGGACTGGGCCTTGAAGCGGGCTTGGCGATTCTCGCCGAGGTCAAACAAAAAATTGGTGTGCCGGTGCTCACCGATGTGCATGAAACCGATCAAGTGGCGGCGGTCAAAGAGGTTGCTGACATCCTCCAAATCCCAGCGTTTCTCTGCCGCCAGACCGATTTCGTCGCCGCGGTGGCGCGCTCGGGCAAGGTCGTCAACGTCAAGAAGGGGCAGTTCCTCGCCCCCTGGGACATGCGCAACGTCATCGACAAGATTGTTGCCACCGGCAACGAGCAAATTCTCGTCACCGAACGCGGCGCGTCCTTCGGCTATAACAATTTAGTTTCCGACATGCGTTCGCTGGTGGTGATGGGCGAAATGGGCTATCCGGTGGTGTTCGACGCCACCCATAGTTTGCAGCTGCCCGGCGGCTTGGGCAACGCGTCGGGCGGCGAGCGCAAATATATTCCCGCCCTGGCGCGCGCCGGCGTCGCCACCGGCATCGATGCGCTGTTCATGGAAGTGCATGAGAATCCCGATCAGGCGTTGAGCGATGGACCCAATTCCCTCGCCCTGGAAAATTTCGAAGCGTTGCTGCGCCAGGTGAAAGCCATCGACGCCCTGGTCAAAGGTCTTTGATACCGTGAGCAAACCCACACTTCTCACGCGCGCCGCCGAAGTCTTGCGCATCGAAGCTCAGGGGCTCTTGTCGGTGAGCGAGCGCTTGGACGACAATTTTCTCCGTGCCGTCGAGTTGTTGCGGCGTTGCCAGGGCAAAGTGGTGGTGACCGGCGTCGGCAAGTCGGGTCTGATTTGCGCCAAGATCGCCGCGACGCTGTCGAGCACCGGTACGCCGGCGCTGTTTCTCCACTCCGGCGACGCTTTGCACGGCGATCTCGGCATGGTGATGGCTGAGGATGTCGTGGTGGCGATTTCCAACAGCGGTGAGACCGACGAGATTCTAAAATTATTGCCCCATTTCAAACATCATGGCCATCAATTGATCGTCATCACCGGCAATCCGGAGTCGACGCTGGCCAAGGCGGGCGCGGTGGTGCTCGACGTTCGGGTAAAAGAGGCCTGCCCCCTCGGCTTGGCGCCGACCAGCAGCACCACGGCGGCGTTGGCCATGGGGGATGCCCTAGCGGTGGTCTTGCTCGAGCAGAAGGGCTTCAAGGAAACCGACTTCGCCTTGCGCCACCCCGGCGGCATGCTCGGCCGCAAGTTGCTGCTGCGGGTGGAAGAGTTGATGGTCCGTGGCGAGCGTTTGCCATTGGTCAGTGAGACGACCAAGGTCAAAGAGGCGTTGTTCGAGATCACCGCCAAGCGACTCGGCGTCACCGGCGTGACCAACGATAAGCGGCAGTTGGTCGGCGTGCTCACCGACGGCGATCTGCGCCGCGGCTTGGCAAACAAGGTCGAGATTCTTTCCCTGGCGGCAAACCAACTGATGACGCGCAATCCCAAAACCATCCCCGCTGACACGTTAGCCAGCGAAGCGGTGGCGGTGATGGAAAAATACTCGATTACTTCCTTGTTCGTCTTGGAGCCAGAGACCAAGACGCCGGTCGGCATCGTCCACCTACACGACCTGGTCAAGGCCGGCCTTTAACCACCGTGAAGACTTCTGCCGCATCGCTGCGCAAAAAGGCGGCGCAGATTCGCCTGCTGTTGTTGGATGTCGACGGTGTGCTTACCGATGGCCGGATCATCGTCGACGACCGCGGCGTCGAGAGCAAACATTTCCATGTTCGCGACGGCCAGGGCATCGCGTTGTTGAAGCGCAGCGGCATTGAGGTCGGTTGGATCACCGGACGCTCATCAAAGGTGGTGCACCACCGGGCCAAGGATCTGGGTCTAACGCTGCTTTTCCAGGGCGTCCAGGACAAGTTGTATGTCTATGACCGAATCAAAAAAAAGCTTCACCTGACCGACGCCGAGATCGCCTATGTTGGCGACGACATCATCGATCTGCCGGTGCTGCGCCGTGTTGGTTTGGCGGTGATGGTCGGCGATGGTTCAGCCGAGCTCCAGGTCGTTGCCGACTATGTGACAGCGGCACCGGGTGGTAAGGGCGCGGTGCGTGAAGTCTCTGAGTTGATTCTTAAAGCTCAGAATAAGTGGCTGGGGCTGCTCGCCGGTTGACCTATTATCCTCAATAGTTCCTGAATCTTACCTGTTTGCAAAGCAATATTCGTGCCTTTCCTTTACAGAAATTCCTAAGAGTGGTATTTTTGCATTCACAGTGCGGAATTGACCATGCGTAAGACCAGACGGGCGCTCCTGCTTGCGGTTATCTTCCTGTCTTTGGGAGGGGTAGCCTATAAGGTATCCGATGTGATGCGGCAGATGCGCAAGGCGGCGATAAAAGATCCCGTAGCGGTTCTCGACGCCATGCCCGAGGCTTTGTTGCATATCAAAGACTTTCACCGCGCCAAGATCGAGAATGGCCGCAAGGTCTGGGAGCTGTTTGGTGACGAAGCTGATTATCTCAAGGATAAGCGCGAGGCGGTGATCAAGAAACCGCGGTTTCTTTATTATGACAAGAAAGATGAGGCGGCCGAGACTTCCGCGGATTCGGCGCATGTTTACTTAAACGAGAAAGAGCTCGAACGGCTCGAACTTAAAGGTAGCGTACGGGTCGCCATGAAAGGTTACGTGCTAACATCGGAGCTAGCCAATTACCTCCCCGCCAAGGAACAAATATTACTGCCCAACCGCACTCAGGTGGTTGGCGAAGGGATTTCAATGGAGGGGGCGAGCATGGAAGTGGAATTGGAGGGGAAGAAGATTCGTATGGTGCGCGATGTTAAGACCAAAATCGAACCCGAGAAACTGGCTAACAAGAAATCCAAGGCCGCCAATGGCGCGAAGGTTGGAGGCTGAGACGATGCGCAAAATCCTGTCGATAATCGCCCTGGGCACTTGCTTGTTTGGGTTACCAGCGGCGCGCGCCGCCGCCGCCGCAGCGCCGGACGCGGGTAAAAAAACCGTCAACGCGTTTGAGTTCAATAAGAAAGATCCGATCTATATTACTGCCGATTGGATGGAAGTGGATCAGGGCAAGAGCACCATTGTCTATAAAGGCCGGGTGGTGGCGGTGCAGTCCGATATGACCATGCGCAGCGATACGCTCACCGCTTTTTACGATCCAGAGATGAAGCAGATGAAACAAATTGTTTTGGACGGCAAGGTCAACGCCACGCAGGGGACGCGGGTCGCCACCGGCGATCGGGCGATTTTCGACGATAAGGCCAAGACCGTGACCCTGACCGGCAACCCGGTCATGCGCCAAGGAAATAATCAAGTCAGCGGTGCCAAAGTGGTTTATTATATCGAGCAGGATCGGGCTCTGGTCGAAGGCGACGGCAAGGTCAGGGTTTCGGCGACCATCTTCCCGGAAGAATTGAAGGGCCAGGAGCCGGGGGATGCCAAGCCCAAATGAGTGTGTTCAAAGCGGTGTCGGTGGCCAAAGCGTACAGCGGCCGGCGGGTCGTCGATGGCATTAGTTTGGCGGTTCACGGCGGTGAAGTGGTGGGGCTGTTGGGTCCCAATGGCGCCGGCAAGACGACGACATTTCATATGATGGTGGGATTGGTTCGGCCCGATGAAGGAAAGGTTCTGTTGAACGACGACGAACTCACCGATGCGCCGATTTATCAGCGCGCCCGCGCCGGTATCAGTTACCTGCCGCAGGAGTCTTCGGTGTTTCGCCGTCTAACGGTGGAGCAAAACTTGCTGGCGATCCTGCAGACTCTCGATTTGACCGGGGCGGAGCAAAAAGAACGGGCGAACGGCCTCATGAAAATGCTCGGCGTCGGCCATCTAGCGACCCACAAGGCATTCACCCTGTCGGGCGGCGAACGGCGCCGGGTGGAGATCGCCCGCGCCTTAGTGCTGTCGCCATTTTTTCTCCTGCTCGACGAACCTTTTACCGGCATTGATCCGATCGCGGTGGCGGAGATTCAAAAAATCGTCCGCAATTTGATCACCAGCGGCATCGGCATCTTGATTACCGATCACAACGTCCGCGAGACTTTGGGCATCTGTGATCGGGCCTATATCGTCAACGAAGGAACAATTCTTGAGGAAGGCACTCCTCAATCGATCGCGGCCAGCCCCAAAGCGCGAAAATTTTATTTGGGAGAAGGTTTCAAGTTTTAACTATGGCAGGTCTAAATTTACACCAAGTTCAAAAGCTCGCCCAGACGTTGGTGATGACGCCGCAGCTGCAGCAGGCGATCAAGCTATTGCAGCTGTCGCGCTTCGAGCTCGAGGAAATGGTACTCAAGGAGCTGCAAGAAAATCCAGCTCTCGAAGAGGGCGCCAACGACGAGCCCGAGGTCGCCGAGCAACCGCGCGCCGACACCAAGAGCGAACCGACGGAAGAGTTTGCCGAGTTGGTCGCGCCGCGGGAGACCAACACGGTGGACAAGATCGGCACGTTGGACTGGCAAGAATATCTCGATAGCCACTCCAACGGCGTGCATAGCTCGCTGACCGCTGAGGCGATGTCCGACGACGGCGATTCGCCGCCTTCCTGGGAAAATAGCTTAACTAAGAAAACCTCCCTCGAAGATCACCTGATCTGGCAGCTGCGGCTGTCGAAGATCAGCGAACGGGAATCCAACATCGGTTTCTACATTATCCAGAACATCAATGAGAACGGTTACCTGGCACTAACCGTCGAAGAGGTTTGCGCCGCGGTTGAATGTTCGCCTGAGGAAGCCGAGGGGGTGCTCAAGCGCATCCACTTTTTCGATCCGGTGGGGGTGGCGGCGCGGGATTTGCGCGAGTGTCTGCTGGTGCAACTGGAGAATCTCAAGCTCGGCGACAGCCTGGCGGCGCGCATCGCCGACGGCCATCTGAGTTATCTCGAGTCCAAGCGTTACGAGAAGCTGGCCAAGGATCTCGGCGTCAGCGTCGATGAGATCGTCGACGCGGCGCACTTGATCGCCTCCCTCGAGCCGAAACCGTCGCGCGGCTTCGAGCAAGACGAAGTGCGCACGGTGTTGCCCGATGTCTTCGTCGAGCGCATCAGCGGCGAATGGGTGATTTATTTGAACGATGACGGCGTGCCGCGGCTGCGGGTCAGTTCGCTCTACCGCCGCATGGCTGGGCAGGAAGGCGCCGAAGAGGAACAGGCGCGCCAATACTTGCAAGAAAAAGTTCGCGCCGCCACCTGGCTGATCAAGAGCATTCAGCAGCGCCAAGCGACGCTCATGAAGGTGACCCAGAGCATTTTCAAGTTTCAAGAAGAATTTCTCGACCATGGGGTGAGCCGTTTGAAACCCATGGTGCTGCGCCA
This sequence comes from Syntrophobacter sp. SbD2, assembly GCA_945889495.1. GTDB lineage: Bacteria > Desulfobacterota > Binatia > UBA9968 > UBA9968 > DP-20. Next base: position 26,294 of record CAMDBU010000014.1, read on the forward strand.
GGTGGCCGAAGATATTTCCATGCATGAGTCGACGGTGAGCCGGGCGACGGCCAATAAATATGTCCATACCCCGCAAGGGCTGTTCGAGCTAAAATATTTCTTCCAGAGCGGTTTGATGAGCCGGGGCGGCGACGATGTCGCCAGCGAGAGCGTCAAAGAGAAAATTCGCGCCATCGTCGCCACCGAAGATCCGCGCAAGCCCTACAGCGATCAACATATCGCCGCCATGCTGTCGGACGATTCCATCGAAATCGCCCGGCGCACGGTGGCCAAATACCGCGAAGCGATGGGTGTGTTGCCGTCATCGAAGCGCCGTCACTTCGTGCGCAAATAAGGCTTCGGCGCAGGCTAGCGATGATCGCGATTAATAGTTCCGCTTGCTACTTTGTCGCCCCCGACCAGAGAAAGAGAAGTTTGTGAAGATCACCGATTTTGTCAGCGTTCACACGGTCATTCCGAGTTTAGTCAACCGGCAAAAAGGTTCGGTGTTGGAAGAACTGGCCGCCGGGCTGGTGGCCAAGCATCCGGACTTGGAGCATGGCCGGGTGTTGGCCGTGCTCCAGGAACGGGAACGGATCAGCTCGACGGCGATTGGCGACGGCGTGGCGATTCCCCATGGCAAGCTGCCTGGGCTCGAACGGATTTACGGTGTGTTCGCGCGGAGCCCGGCGGGAGTGGATTTCAATTCTCTCGATGGCGGGCCGACGCACCTATTCTTTGTCTTGATCGCGCCGGAGAACGCCGCCACCGATCATTTGAAAGCGTTGGCGCGGATCTCGCGGTTACTCAAGGACGAGAGCTTTCGTAAGCGACTGATGGCGGGCAATAGCCACCAGGAACTGTTTCAACTGATCAGCGACGAAGACGATAAGTTTTAATCCTCCTGCCATGGCCAGCGGTTTAGACATCTTTATCATTACCGGTCTATCCGGCTCAGGCAAAAGCTTCGCCATTCGCGCCCTCGAGGACAACGGGTTTTTCTGCATCGACAATTTGCCGGCGCCGCTGATTCCCAAGTTCGTCGAACTCTGCCAAGGCTACCAGGAAAATATCCTGCGCATCGCCTTGGGCGTCGATTTACGCGGCAGCCAATTTCTCCGCGCTCTGCCCGAAGTGCTGACCGACATGCGCGGTGGTGGCCACCATGTTCAGGTGCTATTCTTCGATGCTTCCGATGATGTCCTGCTACGCCGGTTCAGCGAGACCCGAAGGCCCCATCCATCGGCTGGCGGCGGTTCGGTGCAGGATGGCATCGCCAAGGAGCGCAAGGCGCTGGTATCGATCCGCGCCCTAGCCGATAAAGTCATCGATACCAGCGATTTCAACGTCCATCAGCTCAAGCGCGAAATGGAACAGCAGTTCTGCGATGCCCCTTCGGCGCGCCGCATGACGCTGTTTCTCACTTCCTTCGGCTACAAGTTCGGCATCCCCCATGACACCGATATTATTTTTGACGTGCGCTTCTTGCCCAATCCCTATTTCGTCAGCGAATTGCGCGGCAAGAGCGGCTTGGACCATGAAGTCGATGAATATGTGTTGGGTAACGCGGAGACCCGCGCTTTTCTCGACCGGCTGTACGCGCTGTTGGAATTCACTTTGCCGCTCTACGAACGGGAGGGCAAAAGCAGCTTGACCCTGGGGCTTGGCTGCACCGGTGGCCGCCATCGTTCGGTGGCGCTGGTTGAAGAGCTGCAGAAGCGTTTCGGTGGTGGCAGCTTGCGGCTGCATATCAAGCATCGCGACATCGATAAGTGACGTCATGAGTAAAGTGGTCAAAAAGCTTGAAATCAAAAATAAGCTCGGCCTGCACGCCCGCGCCGCCGCGCTGCTGGTGCAGACGGTCAATAAATTTTCCGCCCAGATCAATTTTTCCGCCGACGGCCAGAGTACCGATGGCCGGAGTATTCTGGGCGTCATGTCCTTGGGCGTTGCCCAGGGCAGCAAGATTCAAATCGAAGCCAACGGTGACGATGCCGAAAAGGCGGTTAAAGCCGTGGAAAAGCTCATCGAAGCTCGCTTCAACGAGAGCGAATAAGGTTGAATCGCCACTGTCGATCCGTTACTATCCACAAATTCTGATTTTCCATTTCTAGTGCGTTGGAGGTCTTCCCGATGGCCGGCAAAAATTTCTTATTCACTTCGGAGTCTGTTTCGGAAGGACATCCGGATAAATTGTGCGATCAAGTGTCCGATGCGATTCTCGATGCCCACCTGGCCGGCGATCCCGATAGCCGGGTGGCCTGCGAGAGCTTGGCCAAGACCGGCATGGTCGTCGTCGCCGGCGAAATTACTAGCAAGACCAAAGTCCCCTATGTCGACATCGTCCGCGAAGTGGTGCGCGATATCGGTTACACCGATTCGTCCATGGGTTTTGACGGCAACACCTGCGCGATCCTTACCGCCATCGAGCAGCAATCGCCGGATATTTCCCAAGGCGTCACTGAAGGTCAAGGTTTGCACAAGGAGCAAGGCGCCGGCGACCAGGGCATGATGTTCGGCTACGCCTGCGATGAAACCCCGGAGCTGATGCCGTTGCCGATTCAGATGGCCCATAGCTTGGTGCATTATTTGGCTAAAGTGCGCAAAGGCGGCGAAGCCTATTTTCTCCGCCCCGATAGCAAATCCCAGGTCACCGTCGAATATCAAGACGGCAAGCCGGTCAGAGTTAAAAACGTCGTGATCTCGACCCAGCATAGCGCCGACGTCGAGTACGCCAAGCTGCGTGAGACCATCATCGACGGCGTCATCAAAGCGGTGATCCCGGCGCAGTACTTGGACAAAGACACGATTTTTCACGTCAACCCCACCGGCCGGTTTGTGGTCGGCGGTCCCCAAGGCGACTGCGGTTTGACCGGGCGGAAAATTATCGTCGACACCTACGGCGGCATGGGCCGCCATGGTGGTGGCGCATTCTCAGGCAAGGACCCGTCCAAGGTCGACCGCAGCGCGGCGTACATGGCGCGTTATGTCGCCAAGAACATCGTCGCCGCCGAGTTGGCGCAACGCTGCGAAGTCCAGCTGGCTTACGTCATCGGCGTCGCCCAGCCGGTGTCCGTGCTCGTCGAAACCTTCGGCACGGCGAAAATCCCCGAGGACATGATCGCCAAAATCGTCCAAGATAGTTTCGATCTGAGCCCTAAGGGGATCATTCAAACTCTCGATCTCAAACGGCCGATCTATCGCGCCACCGCCGCCTACGGCCACTTTGGCCGGGCGCCCGAAGAAGGTATGTTCACCTGGGAAAAAACCGATCGCGCGGCGGATCTCAAGAAGGCGGCGGGGCGGGTTTAGGCGGCGGTCGGTCATAGTTCGACCTTTCTCAATCAGCGAAAATTTATTCACTAGCTTAGCCTGGCGCGCACGGCGCGCCAGGCTAAGCAAAACATCATTAAATTTCAATCTCATTCTAGACAAGGGAGCGGATCACGATGGCGGGAAAGAAATACGACGTAAAAGATATGCGATTGGCCGATGGCGGCCGCAAGCGGATTCTCTGGGCCGGCCAGGATATGCCGGTGTTGCAACGGGTGAAAGAACGTTTCGCCAAGGAAAAACCGCTGCGCGGCATGCGCATGTCGGCTTGCTTGCACGTCACCGCCGAGACCGCCAACTTGGTCCAGGCCCTCAAAGCCGGCGGGGCCGACGTGGTGTTATGCGCGTCCAATCCGCTGTCGACCCAAGACGATGTCGCGGCGTCCTTGGTCAAGCATGACAAGATTCCGACCTACGCGATCAAGGGCGAAGACAACAAATCCTACTATCGCCATCTGCGTGCGGCGCTCGATCACAAGCCGGTCATCACCATGGACGACGGCGCCGATTTGGTTTCCCTGCTGCACACCGGCTACGCTCATTTGCTGCCGAACCTAGTCGCTAGCATGGAGGAGACCACCACCGGCGTGATCCGTTTGCGCGCGCTGGAACGAGACGGCGCGCTGAAAATCCCGGTGATCGCAGTCAATGACGCGGCGACCAAGCATCTGTTCGACAACCGCTACGGCACCGGCCAGTCGACCATCGACGGCGTAATTCGCGCGACTGACATGTTGATCGCCGGCAAGCGCGTGGTGGTGGCCGGCTACGGCTGGTGCGGTAAGGGCGTGGCGTCGCGAGCGCGTGGCATGGGCGCCAAGGTGATCGTCACCGAAGTCGATCCGGTGCGCGCTCTCGAAGCGGCCATGGACGGCCTCGAAGTGATGACCATGAAGGAAGCGGCGCGGGTCGGCGATCTATTCATCACTCTCACCGGCGATATGCATGTGATCGCCGAAGAACATCTCAAGGTAATGAAGAGCGGCGCGGTGGTGTGTAACTCCGGCCACTTCGACATCGAGATCGACATCAAGGCGCTGACCAAACTAGCGACCCGGGTCGAGAAAAACGTCCGCAACTTCGTCGACGCCTATGTTCTACCGGGCGGCCGAAGAATTTATCTGATCGGCGAAGGACGCTTGGTCAACTTGGCGGCGGCCGAGGGCCATCCCGCCTCGGTGATGGACATGAGCTTCGCCACCCAGGCGCTGGCGTCGGAGTGGGCGGTCAAAAAACAAAAGTCGCTGACACCAAAAGTCTACGAAGTGCCGGTGGACGTCGAGAATTGGGTCGCCAAACTCAAACTCAGCTCCATGGGCCTCCGTATCGATACCTTGACCAAAGAGCAGCAACATTATCTGACCTCTTGGGATCACGGCACCTGAGTTCGGTTCACTGACCAGCTCTAAAGGCTCCGCCGGCTTGATCGCCGGCGGAGCTTTTTTAATTTGGAATCTGGAATCTGTATTTGCGGCGCGGCAAGGGGTAAGCCCTGCGCAGGGAAACCAAATGGGGCGCTGCCTCTGAGCGCGCTTTGCATCATGCTGCTGGTAGTAATGACTTTGTGGCTTCGCAGTCGGGTGGTTTCCCTGCTCCGGGCTCACCCCTTGCCGGATGGGCGGCCTTGTTGCGGAGATGGCGTCCGAGTTTTTGAATATGGAATCTGTAATTTGTAATTTGAAATTCCCCGCGCCAGCTTGACGACCAGCGCCTTGCCGGACTAATAATCCGTTAGCTGATCACGATTGGTGTTACGCCAAAGGAGGTGTTTATGTCCGCTGTCAAGAAATTTATCGAATCCGCGCGCAAGCTTCACGCCGAAGAAGAAGACGCGGCCAAGCGTTGGGAGAAAATGACGCCGCTGTTGCAAGAGCTGATCGCCGATCCGGCGGTGCGCGAACAGTCGCGCCATTGGCCCGATTGCTCGCAGGGCGGCGAGCGCGCTGAGAATTTACTATTCTACGAAGACCCAGATTATAAATTCGTCATCAACGGCTTGATCAAGGCGCCGCACACGCGCACTTCCGTCCACGACCACGCGCATAACTGGACGCTCTACGGCGTGCTCGACGGTTCGGAGTCGATCGAACGTTACGACCGTCTCGACGACGGCGCGAAACCGGACTACGCCCAAGTGCGCAAGTCGGTGAACGTCAAAGTCGGCGCTGGCAAGATCGATTTGGTGCCGCCCTTTGCGATTCACGCCGAGGAGAGCGGCGACGAGCGCACGGTGGCGATCATCGTGCGCGCCGAGAAGGCCGGCGGCTTTCTCCAGGGACGCTACGACCCGGAGACCAACAAATATTGGCAGGGTTATGGCCCCAAGCAGTTGCCCTTCGAGCTCAAATGATTTCGTTGTCGCTCATTTCACTGACGCGAGTTCACGATGGCTGATACCGGCAGCGCGGCGAAACCGCGCATCGCGGTGTTTTCCGGGCCGACGGCGACGATTCAAAACAGCGAGCCGTTGGTGACCAGCAACAAGGCGCGGGAGAAGTACGGCCAGCCGAATCGCCTGCACAAAGACGGCTCGCCGATGCGTTTCGATGTTTTGCGCGCGCAACGGTTAGCGGCGCCGGTGACGATCTACGTCGAGCAGTTTAGCGCCCACCCGCTGGAACGCGATCACGCCGAGCTTTACGCGCCGCCGGATGGTTATCTCGACGCCGCCGGGGTGTTTCACAAAGAGCGCACCAGCGCGGCAGACAAAGCGGTCTACGAAATTATTCTTCGGCCCGAAGATGGCCTTTATCCGCTGCCCTACATGGCGCGCCAGGCCAACGGCCAGCCCTGGGAGATGGACGGTACGGATAAAAACGTCGCGGCGGAGAAAGTGCGCGTGCCGTTCTTTCCCGACGGCTCGCGTTTGTTCGAAGAGATCGACCGTCTGGGGATTTCTGACCAAGGCGTCGGCTGCCTGCTGACGGCTAAAGCGGAGTTCGATTTTTACCGCGCCTTACCGTCCGGTGGCTACACCAAAGGGCGGCGCGAGAGCGAACGCACCGATATCGGCTCCGGCGACATCGCGCCGGAGAGCCGCGGCGACGACTTTTTCCCCTATCGTCCGGGTTATCTGCGCAAGGAGCCGCCCATGGCGGCGTTGGCGCGGTTGACCAATATCGTTCAACAGGCGCTCGCCAGCGGCAAATACGCCGGCGGCATCTGGCTCGAAGGCAGCCCCTTCGTCGAAGAGACGATTTACTGGTTGAATCTGTTGATCGATACCAAGGTGCCTGTCGTCGGCAATTCCTCGCAGCGCGCCCATGGCGCCATCGGCAACGACGGCGACCGCAATATTGTCGATTCCGTCGACTACATCACATCGAGGATTTGGGCCGATGAGCAGGGCCGGGACTTTGTCGGCGCGGTGGCGATCCTCGACGAGCAGATTTTTACTTCCCGCGACGTGCAAAAAGCCGACGCCCGCCCCGGCGGTTATATCGCCACTGGCGGCCATGGCGGCATCATCGGCCGCATGGGCCATCCCGGCGCGCCGCAGTTTTCTTTCAAGCCGATCAAGCGCCACACGCACACTTCTCTAGTCAATTTCTCGCAGTTGCCGGCGACCGTTCAAGGCTCGCGGATTCAAGGTTCAACCATCGGGACTATCGGCGTACCGGTAAAAAATGGCGCCGGTGAATTGCTCGGCTCGGCGATTCCCAAAGTGGTGATCGTCAAACATGCGCGCTATTTGCCCGAAGACACTTCTGGCGATGCCAGTAGCGAAGTCGATATTCTCGCGCGCATTGAAAACAATCTGCGTATGGCGCCGCTGGCCGGTTTCGTCGCCGAGGGCTCGGCGCCATTTGGCGCCATGAGCAATGGCGTCGATGCGGCGCTCAAGCGCGCGACTTTCAGCGGCATGCCGGTGGTCAAAGTCGGCCGCGGCAACGCCGGCGGTTTTGTCGATGCGACGCGCGATCCGCTCGCCATCGCCGGCAGTAATCTGACCGCGACCAAGGCGCGGCTGTTGTTAATGGCCGGTTTGCTCAAGTTCGGCTGCCTGCCGCCGGCCGCCGATGCGGCCAAACCGACGCCGGCGGAAAACGACGCGACCAAAGCCAAGTTAAAATTGTACCAAGAGATTTTTGATAGCCATTAGCGGCGAGAGGAATTTTCGATGTCGGGAAAACATGGACATAAACCGTTCGAAGGCCATATGCATGACTACATGGCGCATATCAAAGCCGTCGAAGAGGATCTGGAATACTACCGCGCCAAGCGCTTCGAGCCGCGGATTTTCTATTTACTGCGGCGCAACGTGGTGACCTTCTACGATCTGCTCAAAGTACGCGCGGCGCTTAAAAAGAAAGATCATTTTTTCCAATTCGCCAAGCCGCAGGGCAAAAACATTGAGGCGCGGGTGCGCTATTTAGAGGAGTGGCTCGACGAATACGTCAAGGGCATCGCCCTGGTATCGGCGCGCACCGTCGAAGGCATGGACATGGTCACCGAGGACAACCGCAAGGAGCGCGGCGACTACGATGAATTTTTCAAGATCAAAAAGAAAGAGCACCAGGGCACGCTCGAAGAGCGCATGGCCAACTTGCAGCAGGATTTAACCGACTATTCCGAGTTATTGGAAGTCTTTGTCCAAGCTTTGATGCGGCGCGGTTGGGCGACGCGCGAAGATTTAACCCAGCGCTGGAAGCAGTTGCACGACGAGCGGGCCTGGGCCGGCGGCGTGATCGTCGCCAAGGCCTGGAGCGATCCCGAGTTTAAACAAGCGTTACTCGCCACCGGCCGCGAGGCGCTGCGCGAAATGGGCGTGCACCAGGGCAAGGTCGGCAAATTGGTGGTGGTCGAGAACACCGAGCAGACCCACAACGTCATCGTTTGCACGTTATGCTCCTGCTATCCCTACGATATCCTCGGCGACACACCCTGGTGGTACAAGCATGAGAGTTACCGCACCAACATCGTGCAAAACCCGCGCGCCTGCGTGAAGGAGCTGTTCCAGCTCGAACTGCCGAGCGACAAAGAGCTGCGGGTGTGGGATAGCACTTCGGATGTGCGCTACTTCGTTTTGCCCCAGCGGCCCGCCGGCACCGAGGGGATGGCGGAGCCGGAGTTGGCCAAACTGGTCACCGTCGATAGTCTGATCGGCGCCGGCTACGCTCTGGAGCCGGGGCAGTTGCGCGAGCGCGAAGCGGCTCACGGCGAAGCGGAGATGCCGCGAGTGCGGCCAGATTGAGCAATGCTATGAGCGAGACGACGGGCAAATACAAAATCGGCGACGCGGTCATGGTCGCGGTGGAAAATCCCAAGGGCAATCCGCGCACGCCAAAATATATCCGCGGCAAGCGCGGCGTGGTGGCGCTCGCCCATGGCCGGCTGGAAAACGCCCGCGATCATCGCGGCATCCATGATCCGCTCTACACGGTCAAATTCGACTTGACCGAGCTGTCGGCTTGCCACGATAGCGATACGATTTGGGTCGACGTCCATGAAGAGTGGTTGCGCGAGGTCGAACGGGATAGTTGAGCGAAGTGGCCAAACCGTTCCCGTGCCGAGCTCGAAGCGAACAAAAATCAGCAATCGATCACAAGGAAAGTAGATTAACCGCTATGGCAGATTTAACTTTAACGATGGCGCTGTCGCATTATGACCGGCATATGCCGCTCTTCGATGGTTCGGTGACCGCCGAGGGCGTCGATTTACAAGTGCTCGAGGTCGGTCAATCCCATCCGCTCAAGCATGGCCAAGATCGCCATGAGCGGATGCTGCAAAAGAGCGAGTTCGACATTTGCGAGCTGTCGCTGTCTTCCTATCTGATCGCCAAGAGCCGCGGTATGCCGTTCACGGCGATCCCGGTGTTTCCGCGCCGCTTGTTCAGCTTGTCGCAGATGTGGGTCAATGTGAACGCCGGCATCAAGACGCCCAAGGATCTGGTCGGCAAGAAGGTCGGCTTGAGCACTTTTCAAACTACTTTGTCAGTGTTGGCCAAGGGCGACTTGCAGTCTGAGTACAACGTGCCCTGGCGCGATATTGACTGGTACATTTCCAAGGACGAGGCGGTGCCGCTAAAGCCCCTGGCTGGGGTCAAAATGCAGCTACTCAAGAAAGGCCAAAAGATCGGCGCCATGTTGGCGGCGGGCGAGATCGACGCGCTGATGGTGCCGCACCCGCCGGAAGAAGCGCTGCGCGGCGGCGGGTCGGTGCGCCGGTTGTTCGCCGATCCCAAGGCTGAAGAGGCGAGCTATTTTCGCAAAAATGGTTACTTCCCGATCATGCATGTGGTGGCGTTCAAAGACGAAGTGCTAAACAAAAATCCCTGGCTCGCCAAATCCATCACCGGCGCCTTCGACCGCGCCAAGGCGGCCTGTCTGGAATACTACGACGATCCCAACTGGTCGCGCTTTGTCTGGGGGCGCCATCTGTTCGAGGAAGAGCGCGCCGCCTTCGGCGACGATCCCTGGCCCCATGGCATCGCTAAGAATCGCGCCAATCTGGAGCGCTTCGTCGGCTATTCCCTCGATCAGGGCTTGATGGAGAAGCGGCTCACGGTGGAAGAACTGTTTTTCGAAAAGTAATTGGCCTAACCGCGGGGCAAGCCATGGCGCTGACGATCAAGTGTCCAACCTGTCGCGACCAAACCACTTGGGAGAACAATCCGCACCGGCCGTTTTGTTCCAAACGCTGCCAGATGGTCGATCTCGGCGGGTGGATCGAGGAGCGCTACAAGATTCCCGGTGACGACTTGGAGCTGATTTTCGATGACGAGGATGACGATAAAAAAATTCAGTAACTATTGGCATCGAACGGCTTCGCCCGATCTAATCGCTTAACCACAAGCACCTATTTATGAGCATTCACCCCACCGCAGTGATCGATGCCAAGGCCGAGATCGATCCGTCGGTCGAAATCGGCCCCTATGTGGTCATTGACGGCGCGGTCAAGATCAAGCGTGGCACGCGCGTGATGGCGCACGCCTATATTACTGGCCTAACCGAGATCGGCGAGGACAATGAGATTCATCCCGGCGCGGCGATCGGCGGCGCGCCCCAGGACCGGGCCTACAAGGGGCAGGAAACTTTTCTCCGCATCGGCGACCGCAACATCATTCGTGAGTACGCGCAGATTCATCGCGGCACTGCCGCTGGTTCGGCGACGGTGCTGGGCAACGATAATTTTCTCATGGCTACGTCTCATGTCGGCCATAACTGTGTGCTCGCCGACAACGTGATCCTCGCCAACGGCGCGTTGCTCGGCGGCTATGTGGAGGTCGGCAAGAACGTGTTCATATCCGGCAACTGCGTGGTGCACCAGTTCGTCAGGATCGGCGACTATGCGTTGATGCGCGGCTTGAGCGGCACCAGCCGGGATGTACCGCCCTACGCGATCATCGACTGGCAGCACACGGTGCGGGGCGTTAACGTGGTTGGACTGAAGCGCGCGGGATTCGACGAAGCCAGGATTCGGGCGATCCGCCAGGCGTATCGCATCCTGTTTCGCGGCGGACGTAACCTCGCCCTGGCAGTCAAAGAGGTACAGGAGAGCGCGAGGACCAACAGCGATCTGTTGGCCCTCTTAGAGTTTATCCAAACTTCGAAGCGGGGAGTTTGCTTCGGCGCTGACTAGCGGCGCTGTGCGGCGATGGTCTCGGGCTGCGGCGCATCAGGTGCGGCGCCGACGAAATAGATCGGCTCCGTACCCTTCAAGTGGGCCGGGGTCACCACGTAATTGCCGCGCACCGCCGGATAGATGATGTTGTTGGCAACATTGGCTCGCCCACCCGTCAGCACGTAACCGAGGCCACCCGTCAGCAGTCCCAATCCCGCGTAAGTTACTTTCGCCGGGATGTAAAACACGCTAGCGAGAGCCGAGCCAAAACCGTAGCCCAACTCTTCCGTCACCGGTTCGGCGGGTTGATTGCTCGTCCCCGCCGTCTGGGCATACAAAGGAGTCGACAATACGGTCACCAATGAAGCCAGGGCAATGCCCTTGAGCATTTGTGTTTTCATGGCCAGAACATATCGCAGGGTTATGTTACTGTCAATAAAGATATTCTAAAAATTTTACAGCTATGTCGCTCTGTCATAGGATTCACCTAATGACAAGCTTCAAACATACTCTCAAGCCATTTATACCGTCTAAAGCTTTCCTGAAGTCGCATAAGTGAAGTTATAACAACCAAACCCATATTATAGAAAAATGCTCAATGAATGGCTTTTGAGCAAAGTCGGCAACCAGCACACAGGATTTGCTTGGCAATTTATCGATTGCTGACGAAGTAACGCTCATAGCAGGCGCGAATTTTCTCCCGGCGCAGCTGGTAGTCCCGCAGTAGCCGTTGACCAGCCCACCCGGGCTGCTTGGCACTCACACTCTTGGGCTTGTTGTAGCCGAGAGCTTTGGCGATGCCGTCAAGCCTACTGGGTTCGGCGTCAAAGCCGTCGAGGGACTGATCGCGCTCCAGGCGCAGCCGGTGGTCCAACCGGCGCAGGAAAAGATAACCATCGGCGAGCAGCTGGTGCTCGCGCGGCTTTAATATTTTTTCGCCTTCTAACGCCTGCAACGCCGCCAGGGTCTCGCGTTGGCGCACATTGGGCAACCGGTGGCCATGGGCGAGCTGCAACATTTGCGTCAAGAACTCGATGTCGACCAGGCCGCCGCGGCCTTTTTTGAGATTGAATCTGGTTTTGTCTTCATCGGCGAGCTCACGCTCCATGCGCATGCGTAGGTGATGAATCTCACCGACGCCCTGTTCCGTGAGACCGACACCGTAGGCGCAGCCAGAGATGACTCGTTCCACTTCCTGACCTAATGAACTGTCGCCGGCGATGAAACGAGTCTTGATCAGCGCCTGGCGTTCCCACAATTGCGCGGCGCTCTGGTGGTAGTCGCGATAGGCGTCGAGCGAACAGACCACCGGCCCGGCCTTACCAGAGGGACGGAGCTGCATGTCGATCTTATAAGCGATGCCTTCTTCAGTCGGCGCCGAGAGATAAGTGGGCAGCCGCTGGCCCAAGCGGACGTAGAATTCATGGGCCGGCAAGACGCCTTGTGAACCGCCGCGGGTGTGGGCGTCATCGGCCGCGTCGTAGACAAAAATCAAATCCAAGTCCGAGTTGTAATCGATCTCCCGCGCGCCTAACTTGCCGCCACCGATGACCGCGAAACGGCCGCCGGCGACCCCGCCGAACTTCGCGCTCAAGTCGGCGAGCGCTAGTTCCAGCGCCGCTTCCAAGCAGGCCTCGGCAAGATCGGAGAGTTGCTGGAGCACAGGTATGAATTCAACGGACCCGCCGAGATCATGCAGGCCGATGCGGATGAATTCCTCGGTCTTGTAACGGCGCAGGGCGTTTAGTTTCGATTCCACATCGCCGGCTTCGCCCAGGTGGCGGCGCAGTTCGGCGAGCATTTCATCTTTCCCTTTGTCGATGCGGGTCAGATCGACACGAATCAAAGTGTCGATGAGCTCGGGACGCTGCAAAAACAAATCGGTCAAAAACTGGCTGTCGGCAAACAACGTGATCAGCAGCCGCATGGTTTCCGGCTTCTCAGCTAACAGGGTCAGAAAACCGGTGCGGCCGCCGATGCTGTGGGTGAAGTTGGCGAGGTTGAACAGCGCTTGATCCGGCGCGCCGGACTTGGCGATCTCGGCGATCAACACTGGACCGAGGGTGCGCAGGACTTTCAAACGTTTCGGACTGGGCGGCGAATAGACATCGCCATCGCGCACGGCGAGGAGGTTTTCGTAAGCCTTCTCTGGTTCCGCGAACCCGACCTTGGCCAATTGCGCGGTGATCACCGGCTGATTGTCGAGATCGTACCAGAGCGCGCCCTCGGCGCTGGCCGCTTCGCTCTCGATCTGTTTCCGGGCGCTGTAAAAGAGTCGATCGAAAATCTTGCGCACGGTATTGGTGACGCGATGGTGATCGCGCCAGAAAAGCTCGCGCTCGCCAAGCTTGCCTTTGCGCCGGTAGCCCAAGCGGCGCGCGTAAGCCAGTTCCTCGTCTTTGCCCTCGGGGATCGAGTGGGCGTGGCCTTCCTGGACGATCTGCACTTTATGTTCGGCTTGGCGCAGAAAGCGGTAGGCTTCGATGAGTTGGTCGCGTTCTTCTCCCGAGATGAATTTTAGCCGCGCCAGTTCCGCCAGCGCCGGCAGGGTGCTCGGCCCGCGCAGGCTCGGCTCGTAGCCGCCGTTGACCAATTGCAGCGCCTGGGTGAAGAATTCTACTTCGCGAATGCCGCCGTAGCCGAGCTTCAAGTTGCGCGCCTTCTCGTCGCCGACGAGCAATTCGTTTTCGATGCGCGACTTCATATGGCGCAGCTCGTCGACGGTGGTGTAGTCGAGGTAACGCCGGTAGATAAACGGTTCGAGCTCTTTCAAAAACCGCGCGCCGAGTTCAAGCGCGCCAGCCACCGGCCGGGCTTTGATCATCGCCGCGCGCTCCCAACATTGGCCCCAGGACTCGTAGTAGACCATCGCCGAGTCCACCGACTGCACCAACGGCCCATTGGCGCCGAGCGGGCGCAGGCGCAGATCGATGCGAAAGACAAAACCGTCTTCGCTGACATCGCCCATGGCGTGAATGATCTTCTGGCCGATGGCGCTGAAAAATTCCCGTGGGCCGGTCTTGCCCTTGCGCCCGCCGCTGCTTTCGCCCTCGTCGTTCTCAAAGAGCAAGATCACGTCGACGTCAGAGCTGAAATTGAGCTCCCCGCCGCCCAACTTGCCCATACCAATGACGACGAAGCGATTGAGCTGCTGCGTTCCCGGCAGATTGAGTTGGCCAAAGTCTTTTTCCACTTCGGCGCGGGAAAAACAGTAAGCGGCATCGAGCGCTGCGTCCGCCAGCGCGGTCAATTCGCGCACCGTCTCTTCCATGGTCACCGACGCCATCAGGTCGCGGGCGCCGATGCGCAGGTACTCGCGCTGTTTATGGCGGCGCAGGGCGGCGCAGAAGGCGTCAAAAGAGTTCACCTCTTTGATGGCCGCTGTCAGTTCCGTCATGTTGCCCGCGCAGGATTTCTGCTTGATCTTGATCTGCCGGGAGAACAGCTCCGGCCACTCCTTACGCTGGCGGATGAGAATGTCGCTCAAGTAAGCGCTGGAGCCGAGCAGCCGTAATAAGTCAGGCAAATCGGCAGCGGCAATCCTGTCAATCGACTTGGCACCGCCACATTCGACCAGCCGCAGCAGATGGTTCCTAGCCAACGATGGCGACGGGGCGGACTGAAGCAGCGGCTCGATCTTTTGACCGTAAGTGGCAGCGGCGGCGCGGCGAAGATTGCTCACGCCACAAGAGTAAACAGAGGAGTGAGTTGCTGCAAGCCTTACACGGTAACCTTTTGGCTACCGGCGAGTAACCGATAAGTTACCGTTGGGCTGGGGCTGGCTGTGCGTCAATCGATTCGCCAAATATATTCCCTTGGTCATTCGCTGCTTTAACCGAGCGAACGACAACAATGCTGATTGGCACGGCGTCTGCACTCATTTTTTCAAAAGTGTTTCCATCTTACGAAGAGGAATCCAAAATGATTACCAACTACATCCATTTGGCAGGTACTCTGGTTCGTCGTGCTGCGTTGCTGGCACGGAATACGGCTACTAAACAAAGGCGTAATCGAGCCAGTTCAGATGGCAATGATCTAAACGGTCTGCCGAAGAAGTATCCACATATTTCTCACGGTTGTTTCGCGTGGATATTCGCACTCGTTATCCTGGCAGCGGTGCCGGCGCAAGCGCAGTTCGTAGTCAACAGCACCGGCGATGAGCCTGACACTTCGTCCGTCGATGGCGTGTGCCTCACAGGATCCGGGACTTGTACGCTGCGGGCAGCGATCCAACAGGCAAATGCCTCAGCGGGCGCTAATACGATCAGCTTTAGCATCCCTGGGGCCGGACCACACACGATCACACCGGCCACGGCGCTGCCGATCATCACGGGTCCGATCACCATCGATGGTTACACGCAACCCGGGGCCACGCCCAATACCAATCCGACCGATCCCGCCGTGGGTCCACGTCTTGGCAGTAATGCCGTGCTTATGATCGTGCTCAACGGCGCAGGGCTTAACGCGAATGGGCTGGATATCCAGGCAGGAAGCAGTACGATCAGAGGACTCGTCATCAATGGATTTGATTTCGACAAGATTTTTGTAAATGGCGCGCAATCTGGCGGCTCGGCTAACGTCATCGAAGGCAATTTCATTGGCACCGACGTTACAGGCATGATTGACGCGAGCCCCGCGGGCTTCGGTATCCGTATTGTCCAGTCCCCGAACAACGTTATTGGTGGCGTCTTGCCGGCTCAGCGTAATGTGATCGCCGGCAACAATCTTACCAACATACTCGTAAATCTCGCCGGCTTGACGGGGGTCAGCGGCAACGTGAAGATCCAGGGTAACTTGATCGGCACCAATGCGGCAGGAACTGCGGTGCTCGGCGCGGGAACCGGCATCCGTTTATCGGGCGGATCTAATAACAGCATTAGACCCGCTGACAACCATATCATCGGCGGCACCGACGGCGACGACGGCGTGATCGACGGTCTCGTACAAGCGCGCAACATTATCTCCGGCCACGCCACAGGCATTCACAATAATGAGTCAAAGGGTAGCAGAATATCCGGCAACTTTATCGGCACCGATGTGACGGGGACGGTAGCCTTGGAGAATACTGCCTACGGGATTGAGATAAGTGGTGTCTCTTCCGACACGCTCGTTGGCGGATGGTCTGGGAGTACGCCCCCGGGAGCGCCAAACATCATATCTGGGAATCAGGCTGGTATTCTAATCACTGGCAATGCCGCCACCCCGACAGCGACTGCTGGAATTATGGTGCAGAGTAATAGGATCGGTATGTCAGCGGACGGTTTGGCGATGGGAAATACAATAGGAGGTATCTTTGTTGATGGGGTATCCGGTTTCACCATCGGCGGCGGTCCAAGCCCACTCATAGATGCTAACGCCACTAACGTCATCGCGTATAACGGGACGTCAGCATCCCAGCCGGCGATTCGAGTGGCCCACTCCACGAGTTCGTTAATCAGCGGTAATATCATCGCTGCAAATCGGGCTCGTGGTGTTCACATCTTCGATGCGAACTCCAATGGAATCCAAATCAGTCAGAATCAAATGTATTCAAACGGCCTACTCGGAATCGATTTGCAGTCGCTTGGGCAACTGGCAAGCGGCGTTACACCGAACGACGTGGGGGACGGAGATACCGGGGCCAACCTACTGCAAAATTTCCCAGACCTCACGAGCGCCACTGGCACTGTAGCTGGCACGTCAGTTAATGGATCTTTAAAAACCACTATTTGCTCCGCTCCTCCCTGTCCAACGTTCTTGATCGAGTTCTTCGTAAGCCTTGACGTTAACGCTGACCCTTCAGGGTTTGGGGAAGGGGAATTTTACTTAGGTGCTACCTCGATCCAAGCCAACGCCGTGGGTGTGAGCCCGATTTCAGTTCCTTCACTACCTTCAGTAACACCTTTTATAACAACTTCCGGAAGACCGGTGGTCATCACCGCGACAGCGACGGATAGCCTGGGCAACACCTCCGAATTCAGCAATTGGGTGCCCGTTACCCTACTCAATTCGCCGCCGGTGGCGAATGCCGGCGCTGACTTTTCGGTGGACGAAAGTGTGCTGGTTACACTGAACGGCACGGCCAGCATTGATCCCGACGGCAATTCGCTCACCTACACGTGGACACAGATTCCGCTCCCCACTGTTATGCTAAATAACGACACAACAGCGACCCCGAGCTTCACCGCGCCGGTACTGCTGAGCAGCGGGTCGACGACCTTGACGTTCCAGCTGGTTGTTAATGACGGCCTTGTCAACTCAGCACCAGATTTCGTGAACGTCACGGTCGTCAATGTGAACCAAGCGCCGATTGCGATGGTCGGTCCGGCTCAAACGGTCAACGAAGGATCGTTAGTCACGCTCGACGGTTCCGCAAGTTTCGATCCTGATAATGATCCAAAAACTTTCAGCTGGAACCAGGTGACTGGACCAATCGTGCTGCCGCCAAACACACCCGGTGAACAACCGACGTTCACGGCGCCGTTGATAACGACCAGTTCAGTCCTGCTCGAATTCGAACTGGTCGTCAACGACGGCTTTACTGACAGTGCTCCGGCCAGAGCCCAGGTTACGGTCGTTAATGTCAATCAAGCGCCGATCGCCAACGCGGGACCGGACCAGACGCGCGATGAAGGTTCTCTGGTTACCCTCAATGGTACCCTCAGTGGCGATCCCGATTTTGATCCTCTGACTACTTTTGAATGGACCCAAGTTCCGACGGGCACAATGGTGACGCTATCCAACGGCGCTACCGCAACGCCCAGTTTTATCGCGCCGTTGTTGCCCACCGGTACGCAAGAACAACTACGATTCCGCCTCCGAGTCAGCGACGGCCTAGCGTTCAGCGCGCAGGACGAAGTTGTCATCACGGTGCAGGATGTCAATGCGCCGCCCGCCTGCAATCTCGCGCAGGCGATGCCAAGTTCGCTCTGGCCGGCAAATCATTCACTCAAACAGGTCAATATCGTTGGCGTCACCGATCCGGACAACAATCCGATCAATATAACGATCCTCTCCGTGACACAGGATGAGCCGGTAAGCGGGCTTGACCGACACGATGTCAGTCCAGATGCCGTGATTCAGCCTGGTAATGTGTTGCTACGCGGTGAGCGCGATAGAAATGGCAATGGGCGGGTCTACCACATCGATTTCAGCGCGACGGATAGCAACGGTGCTAGCTGTACCGGATTGGTAAAAGTCAATGTGCCGCTAACACGTTCCGGTACGAGTATCGACGGCGGCAGGCTGTACAATTCACTTGTCCCGTAACGATTGTGTTCAACAAGAGGAGAAGAAGCTATGAAAACCTTAGCGCAACGAGGGTTGGTAAAAGCGGCGCTCGTGTTGGCGGTTTTACTAACCGTTACTGGCCTGCCACGATCGAGTTTAGCGGACCTATCGAGCAACGCGACTGTCTTCGCATCGGGATTTAGCAATCCGCGCGGGCTGAAGTTTGGCCCGAACAGCGACCTATACGTCGTTGAAGCTGGTATTGGCGGGAGCAACCCGTCAGCTTGCGATCAGGAAGGGTCAATCTTTGATCCATATTTTAGTGGCTACACCGGTCAAATCTCCAAGGTGAATCTCGCCAACCAACAAAAGAGTATCGTTGCTTCGGGGCTCCCATCCACGGTCGATAATACCAACACAGTGTTGGGCGCGGTCGATCTCGCCTTCATCGGAAACACGCTCTACACCGTAGTTTTTGCTGGTTGTGAGCGCTTCTTTCAGAACGTTCCGACCAGTGTCGTGCGCGTGAACGCCGATACTACGTGGAATGTCGTTGCTGATTTGAGCCACTTCCTAAATAACAATCCGGTGGCCGAACCGCCGCCTGGGGCGCCGGCGGGAGATTTTGAGTCCGACGGGTCGCCCTACGGCATGATCGCGGTGCGGGGTTCGCTCTATGTCGTTGAGGCAAACAGCGGGCAACTTTTGAAAGTGTCCGCCGACGGATGGGTCGAAAGAGTCGTCGATCTTTCGGTAAACCATCCGGTGCCTTCGTCGATCACATACCACGGCGACTTCTATATCGGCACATTTGGCAGCGCCGACACCAACTTTTTGGCGGAAGTCTACAAGGTCACACCGAGTGGGCAAGTGCGCGTCGTGGTTTCGGGCTTGAATCCGGTATTAGGACTGGCCGTTGTGCGCGGCCAGCTTTATATCCTCGAAACCTATTCGGGCGACCCGGTCTCGACGGATACCGGTCGCATTCTCCGCGTGTCGTTATCTAGGGCGCCGGCGAGTCCCGAGGTCATAGCCAGCGGATTGACGTTCGCCACTGCGATGGTGGCCGGACCGGACGGGCGCCTATATGTCTCCAACAAGGGTTTCGGTTTTGGCGCCGGCGAGGGAGAAATCGTCGCCGTGGAAGTTGAGTAACAGACCTGCGAATTAGCGCCTTTGACGAGTCCTTGGGGCACAGACTAAAGAAAGCGTCTCAGCTTATGCGGGCCGCGTTCGGGTCGGCAGGAATTCAATCTGCGCCTAAGCCCGACCGGTTAACGACCTGCCGGGCTTGGGTTTTTCATGGGACAATATAGCAAAAGCGAACTTTGCGCGGTTGCGGCAGTGGCAACGCTGTTAGGCTGTGTTGCCATCGCTCCCGCGCAGCAGCCGGTAAATATTCCCCGACTTGGCTATGTCGAAGGCAAGAATATTCTCATCGATTATCGTTCTGCGGAAGGCAAAAAGCCGATTGCCGGCCAGATACGACGATCAAACCTTGTGCATGCCAGCGGTCTAGCGAGTTACGGGGTGAGTCTCAATGACTTAGATCGGCGCGCGGCGAGTTACATCGACAAGCTATTGAAAGGGGCGAAGCCAGCCGATCTGCCGGTGGAGCAACCGACGAAATTCGAAATGGTGATCAATCTCAAAGCGGCGAAGGAGATAGGCCTGACAGTTCCACCTGACTTGCTGCGATGGGCGGATGAGTTCATAAGATAAGGCAAACGTAAAAATGATAAAAGGCAACATAACGATTTCGCTCTGCGAGGCGGCTTGTTGATTTTGCCCTGGGAAGGCAGACTGAAACACCGAATGTTCAAATCTACCACTAAAAACATCGGCGGCGTTTTTCTCAGCGCGATTTGCTTGGCAAGTGGATTTTCAGCTGAAGCGCAGCAGCCAAAAACGCTATCTCGGATCGGACTTCTAATTGCCGGTTCTCGTACCGGCATGTCGGCCAGCATCGGATGGTTTCGCGATGGGTTGCGCGAGCTGGGATATATCGAAGGAGAAAACATCTTGATCGAGGAGCGCTATGCGGATGCAGAGTTGGACCGGCTGTCGTCGCTCGCGGCCGAGTTGCTGCGGCTCAAGGTGGAAGTCGTGGTTACGGCCGGAACTCCTGGCGTTCGTGCGTGGACGAAAGTAACTAAGACGATCCCGATTGTCTTTGTCGGGGCCGGCGATCCAGTGGCGAGCGGTATCGTCGCCAGCCTCGCGCGGCCAGGGGGAAACGTCACGGGGATAAGCCAGTTTGGTCCAGAGCTAGGCGGGAAACGGCTTGAGATACTTAAGGAGGCATTCCCTAAGGTGACTCGGGTGGCCTACCTATGGACCCCCGACCTTTTAGGAAGCGCGAGTGGGTTGAGAGGCAGTGAAATCGCTGCCCCAGCACTGGGGGTAAAACTTCAATCTTTGCCAGTGCGCACATCCAATGACATCGACGGCGCGTTCGCAGCGGCGTTGAAGGAACGCGCCCAAGCTCTCACTGCGCAGACCGCTCCGATCCTTAATACATACAAGAAACGGGTCATTGAGTTTGCCGCGAAACACAGACTGCCGGCAATCTACAACCAGGCAGAATGGGCAGAGGCCGGTGGCCTGATGTCATATGGACCCAATCCGAGGGATCAATTGCAGCGCGTGGCAATATTCGTCGATAAGATCCTAAAAGGCGCCAAAGCAGCTGACCTGCCTGTCGAGCAGCCGGTGAAATTCGAGATGGTCGTCAATCTCAAAACAGCGAAGCAGATTGGCCTGACAATTCCCGCTAACGTGCTTAGGTGGGCGGATGAAGTCATTAAATAATTTTGGATTTGCGATTTTAGATTAGGGGAGCTAAGACAAAAATTAAAAAGGCAAAATAAAGATTTCGGTCTGCGCGGCGGCTTTTGGATTGGCGAGCACAAACTTCGAATACGAAAATGCAGACTCTTAGGTCGTTAATCGAAAATCCAAAAGCGGCCCCGCGGACTAAAATCCAAAATGGCGCTGGCCGTGGCCATCTGCTGCGCTACTATTTTCTAATCTCGGGGCTGCTGGTCGCCGGCGGACTCCTGACCAGCGCGCTGGTGGAGGTTTATTACCGTCTGCATGAGAGCCGTGAAACACTCGCACAGTTGCAAAAGGAAGCGGCGGCGACGGCGGCCGTCAAGATTGAAAAGTTCATCCAAGATGTCGAGACGGCGATGCGCTCGGCGGCCAAGGGTTTGGATGTCGATCGGCAAAGCGCCGCCGACTCGAAGTTTGAGCTGAAGCGGCTTTTGTTTCTCGCTCCGGCGATCAGCGAGGCGGTATTGATCGCCGCCGACGGAAGGGAGCAACTGCGGCTGTCACGACTCGCGGTGGCGGCGACGAGGAGTGAAAAAACACTCGCCGATTCACCGGCGTTTCAGCACGCCAAAAACGGTCAAAGCTATTTTGGCCAGGTCTATTTGGTACGCGGCTCCGAGCCGTATATCACGATGGCCGTACCGATTGAAGAGTTTAAGGGAACAATAGCCGGCGTGCTGCAATCCGAAGTAAATCTCAAATATGTTTGGGATGTGGTGTCGGCCATCAAGGCGGGGAAAGCCGGCTATGCCTACGCGGTTTCGCGTTCAGGTGATTTGATCGCCCATCCGGAGATCGGGTTGGTCCTGCAAGGGCGTA
Organism: Syntrophobacter sp. SbD2; assembly: GCA_945889495.1. Lineage (GTDB taxonomy): Bacteria > Desulfobacterota > Binatia > UBA9968 > UBA9968 > DP-20. The sequence goes on from CAMDBU010000014.1 coordinate 48,032, forward strand.
ATGTGGCGGAGCTTGAGCAAGTGCGGGCCGCGTTCCGGCCGCTAACCGGTGATCCTCGAAGGAGTCTGACAACCGCGCGGAATTTGCGCGCACAAGCGGTCATCAGTTCATTTGCACTCATTCCCCGTCTCGATTGGGCGGTGTTCATCGAGCGGCCCGCGTCAGAAGCTTACGAGGCGCTCTACGCTTCCTTGGTGCGCACCTCGGCCTTATTGCTGATCGGCCTGGGAATGGCGATCTTGGCGAGCTATTTTGTCGCGCGCCGGGTCATGGGTCCCCTGCGTATTTTGGAGCAAGGATCGGAGCGCATCGCGAGCGGCGACTTAAAATTCCGTGTCGATCTCAAGACCGGCGACGAAATGGAAACTCTCGCCGAGAAGTTCAACAGGATGGCCAGCGCGTTGCAAGAATCCTATGCGAACTTGGAGGAGAAAGTTGCCGAGCGGACTCGCGAACTCGCGAACGCAAATCGAATGTTGGACGAGGCCAGCCGGCACAAGTCGGCGTTTCTGGCGAGCATGTCGCACGAGCTGCGCACGCCGCTCAACGCGATCATCGGCTTTTCCGAAGTGTTGCTCGATCCGTCGTTGACGGTGAGCGACGATGAACGGTCGCAGTTCATGACCGATGTCTGGGCCAGCGGCAAGCATCTGCTCAGCCTGATTAACGAAGTTCTCGATCTCGCCAAGGTCGAGTCCGGCACAATGGAGCTGCAATTCGAGCCGGCGTTCTTGCAGGATGTCTTTGAGTCGGTGCAACATACCATGCGCGCGCTGGCGGGGAAGAAGTCTATCGACCTGCGGGTCGAGAACGACGAGAGCCTTGAGCAGATCTCCATGGACGGCGCGCGGGTGAAGCAAGTTCTATTAAATTTAGTCGGCAACGCCATCAAGTTCACGCCCGACGGCGGACGGGTATGGGTGAAGGCGCAGCGCGAGACCGGCCGGGTGCGCGTCGAGGTCGGTGACAGCGGGCCGGGCATAGCGGCGGCGGAACAAGAGCGCATCTTTCAAGAGTTTCAGCAGGTGGAATCGAGCGCCAAAGGCAAACCGGAGGGCACGGGGCTGGGCCTGGCGCTGGCGAAAAAATTTGTCGAGATGCATGGCGGCGAGATCTGGGTCGAGAGCGAGGTCGGCAGAGGCAGCCGGTTTTTCTTCACGCTACCGATGAGTTAAGAAATATCTCCCGCAAAGGCGCGAAGGCGCTAAGTTCGGAGATTGGGTTAATGGGATTTTCGTTGTTGGGTGTCTTAAACTTTGCGGCTTTGCGGCTTGGCGAGATAAAGTCCGAATCCGGAAAAGATTATTTTCTCGCAAAGGCGCAAAGACGCCAAGGTTCGGAGAGATAGATAATGGGTTTTTTCGTTGTTTGTCTTTTTAAACTTTGCGGCTTGGCGCCTTGGCGAGATAAAATCCGAATCCGGAGAAGAGTATTTTCTCGCAAAGGCGCTAAGTTCGGAGAATTCAGATAATGGGTTCTTAGGCTTCTTAAACTTTGCGTCTTGGCGCCTTGGCGAGAGATAAATCCGAATCCGGAAAGAGACAATACTCTAGCAAAGGCGCAAAGACGCGAAGGTAAGAATAAATTGTCATTTCGACCGAAGGGAGACATTTTTTGAGATCCCTCGCATCGGCTCGGGATGACGGGCACGCCCGTCACTTTGCGGCTTGGCGCCTTGGCGAGATAAAATCCGAATCCGGAGAAGAGTATTTTCTCGCAAAGACGCAAAGGCGCTAAGTTCGGAAGAGAGAGATTCACCGCAGAGGCACGGAGAACGCGGAGATGGAGTATCTCCCGATCAAATTGTTCTCTCTGCGTCTCAGCGGTGCAAACTCCGAATTCTCTTACACCGATTGTCCGCGAAGGGCGCCAAGTTCGGAGGGATCGTTTATGGATTCTCTTTGTTAAGAATTCAAACTTAGCGCCTTTGCGGGAGATAAATCCGAATCCATAATAGGATGCCTTTGCGGGAGAGTCTCTTATGGCCGAGAAAAAGATACTGCTGGTGGAAGACAATCCGGTGAATCGGCGGCTGGCGATTTTTCTCTTGCGTTCGCAGGGGTATCAGGTGCGCGAGGCGACTAGCGCGCTGGAGGCCTTCGAGATTCTCAAGAGCGAGTCGTTCGATCTCATCGTCATGGACATCCAGCTGCCGGGCATGGATGGGCTAGAAGCGACGACCAAGCTGCGCGGCGAGCCGGCGACGGCAGCCATCCCGGTGATCGCGGTGACATCCTACGCCATGTCCGGCGACCGCGACAAAGCGCTGGCCGCCGGCTGCAGCGGCTACGTCACCAAGCCGATCGACAAGACGATCTTCCTCGCCGAGATCGGCCGGCATCTAAAGTGAAAATCATCTTCGGATATTCCTCCCGCAAAGGCGTTCAGGATCGGAGAAGATTTATCTCCCGCAAAGGCGCAAAGGCGCTAAGGGGTTGGGAGAATTGAAGAATAGAATTGTCTTTGCGAACTTGGCGAGCTTGGCGCGAGAAAATCCTAGTCCTAGAAAGAATGACTCGCGCAAAGCTCGCCAAGGACGCTAAGGTTCGGATGCATCGGTAATGGATATTCTTGGTTAAGTCTTTTTAAACTTTGCGTCTTTGCGCCTTTGCGGGAGATATTCCGAGTTCCGACTGGAGTGAAACATCTGTGAATCCCAATAGGATGACAACTGGCGCGCGCGTGCTGATCGTCGACGATGACGCGCCGGCGCGGCGGTTGTTGCAGGTGCGCTTGCGGGCGATGGGCTGCGAGGTGGCTTTGGCCGGCGATGGCGAGGAGGCGATGGCGAGGAGGCGCTGGCGCAGATCAAGAAGCATGAGCCGGCGCTGATGTTGTTGGACTTGCAGATGCCCAAGATGGGCGGCATCGAGGTGCTGCGCCATTTGCGCGCCGTCGGAGCAAACTTTCCCGTCGTGGTCATCACCGCCCATGGTTCCATCCAAACCGCTGTCGAGGCGATGAAAGAGGGCGCTTACGATTTCATCACCAAGCCGCTCGACGCCAATCACTTCGATATCGTCGTGCGCAAGGCGCTCGACAGCGAGGCGCTCAAACGCAGCTGGCAACTGCTGGCGGCCGAAACCGATAGCCGCCACCGGTTGATCGCCGGCGAGAGTAAAGCGATGCGCGACGCGGTCGACATGGCGCGCAAGGCGGCGGCGAGCAGCGCCACTGTGTTGCTCCTCGGCGAAAGCGGCACGGGCAAGGAAATCTTCGCGCGGGCGATTCACAACTGGAGCGAGCGCCACGGCCAGCCCTTCGTCGCGATCAACTGCGTCGGCTTGTCGAAGGAACTCTTGGAAAGCGAACTGTTCGGCCACGAGAAGGGCGCGTTTACCGGCGCCGACCAGCTCAAGAAAGGCAAGATGGAGATGGCCAACGGCGGCACGGTGTTCCTCGACGAGATCGGCGATATGTCGGCGGAGCTACAAACCAAGCTGTTGCGCTTTCTCCAGGAGCGCGAATTCGACCGGGTCGGCGGCCGCGAGCCGATCCGCGTCGACGTGCGCATCGTCGCCGCGACCAATCGTGATCTGGAGAGCGCCATCAAAGAAAACCGCTTCCGCGAAGATCTTTACCATCGCCTCAATGTCATCCCGATTATCCTGCCGCCGTTGCGTGAACGCGCCGAGGACGTTCCGGCTTTAGCCGAACACTTCCTGCGCCGCTTCGCCGCCGAGTCGAAAAAGCATTTCGTCACTGTCGCTAACGACGCCTTGGCCCAACTGAAAGCTTATCCCTGGCCGGGAAATGTCCGCGAGCTCGCCAACGTGATCGAGCGCGCGGTAGTCTTGGGTAATGGTTCGACGTTGACCGTTAACGATCTACCCAACCGTATTGCCGCCGCGACACCGCTTACTCGGAACGACAACCTCAGCTACCGCGAAGCGATGGAGTCGACGCGGCGCGCCATAGTCGCCCAAGCGCTGGCGCAAGCACACGGCAACCGCACCGCGGCGGCCAAGGCGCTGGGGCTGCACGAGAAATATTTCCTGCGCATGATCAAGACGCTGGGCATAAAGTAAGCGCTTATCGAATTTCACTCGCGGTTGGTGGTATTACAAGCGAACCATGGTTTCGAAAGCGAATGGGTTTTTATCTACAGGTGAGGTTTTTGAAGAAACTCCATTCCCTCGACACCGTCCACATCATCGAAGGCAAGGCGTGAAACCATGAAGAAGCTCCCGACCAAGAAGCCCGATGCCGCCCGTCCTCCCGCTTACACCGGCTTGATCGGCGGCATCGGCGAACTGCTCGAAACCGCACGCCACGCCACCGCGCGCGTCGTCAATTCGCTGATGACGGCCACTTATTGGGAAGTCGGCCGCCGCATCGTCGAGTTCGAGCAGGGCGGCAAGAAGCGGGCAGGGTATGGCGAGGAGTTGCTAAGTCGACTGGCGGAGGATTTGACTGCGCGGTTTGGGCGGGGGTTTTCCGCGCCCAACCTGCACAAGTTCAAGCAGCTCTATCTTGCCTACCTGCCGGGGCACATTTTATCGACACTGTCGATAAAATTGCCGACGGCAAAAAGTCCGACACTGTCGAGCGTTTCCACCGACCGGGAGATTCTATCGACAGTGCCGATAGAATTGGCGGCGCTGCCAATTGTGCAGACGGCGTCTGCGAAATCCGCGACAGCGTCGCGGATTTTGACCCTTGGCGATGTCGCCAAAGCCTTCCCGCTCCCGTGGTCTCATTACGTTCGCCTTTTGTCTGCTCGGTCGCCCGAGGCTCGCGCTTTCTACCACACCGAAGCCCTGCGCGGCGGCTGGAGCGTGCGCCAACTGGACCGGCAGATCAACTCGCTCTTCTACGAGCGCACCGCCTTTTCCAAAAACAAAACCGCTATGCTCCGAAAAGGTGCGAAGCCGCAAACGGGTGACGCGCTTACCGCTGAGGAGGCGATTCGTGATCCGCTGGTGTTGGAGTTTCTCAACCTACGCGACGAATACTCGGAGACTGAGCTAGAGGACGCCCTGATCCATCATCTCGAATCTTTCCTGCTCGAACTCGGCAGCGACTTCGCTTTCGTGGGCCGTCAGCGGCGGCTGCGGATCGATGATGAGTGGTATCGTGTGGACTTGCTCTTTTTTCATCGTCGCCTGCGCTGTCTCATCATCGTTGACCTCAAGCTGGGTAAGCTTACCCACGCCGACGCGGGTCAGATGCACTTGTATCTGAGCTACGCCAAAGAGCACTGGGCGCATCCTGACGAAAACCCACCCGTGGGACTCATCCTCTGCTCCAGCGCCGGGGAAAACCTGGTCCGCTACACCCTTGATACCCTGCCCAGCAAAGTTCTCGCCCGCGAATATAAGCTGGCTCTTCCGGACGAGAAACGACTAGCGCGGGAACTAGCCCAGGCGCGCAAGCAAATCGAGGCGCGACCGAGGCGATGAGCTTGGTGTTGTGTCGAAAATATTTTAAACCGCACCCCAGCTGACGATCCGTTTCGGCGTGATGACGATCATCGGCCGCTGGTGGATCGCCATCGCGCGATACTGAGGATGCTTGCGGCGGAGAAGATTGACGGCGTGGCGATGTTTCTCGCCGCTTTGGAGAATGCGCGCCTTACCGAAGACTAGGACATAGGCGAGCTTGCGCCAGTCTTCGTCGTAACGATCGATGACCAAAGACACTTGGGGATTGTCACGGATGTTCTTCAGCCGTTTTAACTTGCTCGGCGCGGTGTGTTTGGGTTTCTCGTCGATGGGCGAATAGAAATACTTGCCGTCGAAGACGAAGCAGATCGGGATGACATGGGGCTGGCCGGATTTATCTGATGTCGCCAGGTGGGCGGTGCGGGCGGAGCGGAGAAGGCGCGAGGCACGAGGCGTGAGGCGCGAATTCGGATTCTTGCTCATGCCTCAAGCCTCGCGCCTCATGCCTTCTTCAGATTTTGAACTCTCCCACCACATTGGGGGCGAAGATTTCTTCGACGGTGACTTTGCGGGCGAGCAGACCCTGGTCGCCCATGTAGCGGATTAAATTTTCCAGCAGGTGGCGGTTGGTTTCGACACCGTAAGGCCACCAGTCGGGGCCGAAGATTTCGCGCATCTGTTCGCGTTCCCAGGGCAGCCAGGGGAGCGTGCAGGCCATGGTGTTCGATATGTGCATGTTCTTGATCGCCAGGTCTTTGGCTTCGCAGAAGGCTTTGTACAGGCTGCGGGCGATCCATTGGTTTTTTTCGTAGACTTCTTTTTTGATCACCAGCACATGCATGATCGGAAAGATTTTTGTCCGCTTATAATAATCGATCTCGACGTCCTTGTAGTTGGGGAACAAGCGCTTCACCTTGGGGTTGCCTTTGACGAAGGATGACGGCGCCCGTGCCGAGATCAACACGTCGATCTCGCCGCTCTCCAACATTCCATTTAAAGTCTTGTCGTCGGCGATGGGATCGAGTTTGATCTCCGGCGGTAGGGTGAGTTTCACCCGCTCTTTTCTGCCGGCTTCTTCCTGGCCGCCGGTGAACCAGTGCATGTCGGCGGTCTTGACGCCGTAGTCGTCGGCGAGAAAGCCGCGAATCCACACGGCGGCGGTGATCGAGTACTCGGGCGCGCCGACTTTTTTGCCTTTGAAGTCCGCCGCGGTCTTGATGCCCGAGTCGGTGTTGATGAAGACGCAGGAGTGGCGGAAATAGCGCGACGGGAAAATTGGGACGGCGACGAAGGGCGAATTGCCGCGGCTGATCATGGTGACATGATTGGACAAGGACATTTCCGAGACATCGAACTCCTGATGATGGCCCATGCGCCAGAAAATCTCTTCGGCCTCCAGCGGCACATAGTTGATACGAATGCCCTCGGCCTGCACGTCGCCGGTGCGCAGCGCCATGGTGCGGTCGTAGTTGCCGCAGCCGACGGTCAAAAATAATTTCTCCACAAGAATTCTCCTTCTAAGTTCGTTGACGGACTTCTATTCGGGTCCTACGGATCCGAAATTATCAATTCTCCATTCTCCATTTTCAATTTACTTGGTGTCCCAGCGCGAGTAGCGCTGCGCGACGGCGATCAAGATCACCGAGATCAAGGAAATCACCAAGCCGATGGCGGCGACCCGGCCGCGCATGCCGTCGAGATAGAGAAAATAGAGCAGCGGCCCCAACGGTTCGGCGCCCGGGCTGTATAGAAACAAAGTCGCGCTGAACTCGCGCATGAAGATCGTCACGAGAATAATCCAGCCGGCCATGACGCCGGGGCGCATCATTGGAATCAGGATGCGCCGGAAAGTGGTCAAGAAGCCGGCGCCGCAGACGATGGAGGCTTCTTCCAATTCCTTATGCACTTGAATGATCGTGCTGCTGACGGCGCGCAGACCGTAGGGCAAGAAGCGGGTGACGTAAGCGATCAGGATGATCCAAACGGTGGCGTACACAGGAATCGGAAAGTCGACATAGGCCCAGAGCAGGCCCAACGCCATCGCCGTGCCGGGAAACGCCCAGGGAATGAATACCAATCCTTCGATCAAACCGCGCGCCGCTAATTTCGTCCGCACGGTGATATAGGCGGCCAGAGACGCCAGAGTCATGCACAAGGTCGCGCCGACCAGGGAGAGGAACAGGCTATTCAAAAACGCTTTATGCACCCGCGGCGTCGCCCAGACATATTGAAAATGGGACAGCGTCAGATTCTGCCAGGTCTGCCAAGTGGGCACATGGTAATAGGGCAGGATCGCCACCAGCGACAGAACTAAGATCGGCAGCACCACCAGCATGACGAGCAACAAGAAGGCGACGCCCGAGGCGACATAGCGCCAGGGGCCGAGCTCGATCTGATGGGGTCGAAAGCCCTTGCCGGTGACAGTGGAAAACGATTCCACTTGGGAAGTAAAGCGGCGATAGAGATAGACGAACACCAGCGCGATGGCGAGGATGCCGACGCCGTAGGTAGCGGCCAAATTGTGATTGGTCGGAAACGAGCCGAGCGCTTCGCGCCAGATTTTCGTCGTGAAAACTTCAATGCGCGCCGGCAAAGCGATAATCGCCGGGGTGTCGAAACTTTCGATGGCGCGGACGAAGTTCAACGTGCCGGCGGCGAGGATCGCCGGGCGGATCAATGGAAAGGTGATGCGGCGCATGACGCCGAATTCGCCCGAACCCAGGGTCTTCGCCGACTCTTCCAAGGACGGGTCCATGCTTTTCATCGCCGCGGCGACGATCAGGAAAGCCAGCGGCGTCAGGATCAGCGCTTCGACGTAAATCAAACCGGCCATGGAGTAGATGTTGAACGGCCCCTTCTCCATGCCGAAAATTTTCACGAACAGGCCATTGATCAGACCGTTGCTCGGATTGAGCAGCATGACCCAGGAGATCGAGACCAATATCGGCGGCAGGATATTCGGAATGATCGCGGTCAGTTCGAACAAACGGCGAAACGGCGCGTCGGTGCGAATGGTGATCCAGGCCAGCGCGAGGGCGAAGAGCACCGACAGCCCGGAGGAGCCGATGCCGAAGATAAACGAGTTGAGCATCAGCGAATAGGCTTCCGGATCGCTGTAGGCGCGCACGTAATTGTCCAGCGTAAATTTACCCGGCAAGCCCAGCGGCGCGTCGGTCAAACTGCCATAGAATAAAAAGTAAGTAGGATAGAGACTGAGAAAAGCGATGATGCTGCCGACGATGAGAAACACCCAGCTCACCGGTTGGCTCAAGAATGCGCCCACTCGCGAGCGGCTCCAGGCGGAAGTGAGCGGCTCGGGCGGGTTAGGAGTAGTTTCAGGAATCGACACGGGTGGGATGCTCAGCGCAGAAAGATCTGCGTGTACTCTTTTTTCTTCTCAGCGAACTCTTTGGTGCTCAAGTCGTCCATCTCGACGAAGCCGAGCTTGTCGGCGCCGGGCAGCGGCGGCAGGATGCCTTTGCGATTGACGAACTCGCCGAGCTTCGACATCAGATTCATGCTCTCGTCGTCGAGGAAAAAGTCGATAAACGCTTTGCCGGCATTCAGGTGCGGCGCTTTGCTGGCCAGGGTGATGTAGCTGGCATCGCCGATCACCTTGGCGTCGCGCACGTAGTCCACCGGCGCGCCCTTTTTGGCGTCGATATAAGCGTACTTGATGTAAGTGATGGCGATGGGGATTTCGCCGCTGGCGACCCGCTCGGCCGCGGGTAAGAGCGATTCCACCCACACCGGCTTATTGGCGGCGAGATCGCGCATGAATTTTTCGGCTTTCTCTTTGCCCATGATCTTATACAGGCTCGCCAGCCATTGAGTCGTGGTGGTGTGTTGGGTCGGGTCGGGCATGACGATCTTGCCTCTGTATTGCGGCTTGGCGAGATCTTCCAGGGTTTTGGGATATTCGTTGGGCTTCAACGCGGCTTTATTGTAAACCACGCCGACCACCACGTTGCGATAGCGCGGGCCGAGGTTCGGGTCGATGACTTCCTTGGGGAAATCGCTGTTGGTCGGCGAATCGTATTTCTGGAAGTAGCCGTCCTTTTGCATCAGCCGCATGACGTTGTCTGCGGCGACGATGGCGTCGGCGCCGTTTTTGCCGGCGCGAAACTCAGTCATGGCGCGGTCCATCACCTTGGTCGCCGAAGCGCGCCAATACTCGGCGTCGAGACCGAACTTTTTCTTGAAGGCATGGATGATGGCGTCCATGGTGTCGCCTTCCAGCGAACCGTAGATCACCGCTTTGCCTTCCTTCTTGGCGGCGTCGAGCAGTTGCGCGCTCTGGCCGCGTGCCACGGACGCCGTGAGCGGCAGACTGAGCAACGCAACGAGCACGAGATAAACTGACGGCATGAATTTTCTCCTCACTTACCGCGGTCGCCGGTGGGCGAAGCGGAAGGATATTTTCAGATTTCACCTAGCGAGTCAAGTTAACTTTCGGCCCCAATGACGGTCCGGTTCGCTCGTAGATTGACTCTGCCAAGCACGGATCATATAAAGATTTTTCACGATAAGCGAAGGGAGAATTTAATTTCATGGCTAAGCTCGATTTGCTGGTTAAAAATGGCGAAGTGTGGACGCCGGGCGGCTTTATCGACACCGATATCGCGGTGAGCGACGGTAAGATCATCGCGCTGGGCAAGCCGCCGGTGCTGCCCGATACGGCGGACCAGGTGATCGACGCCAAGGGGATGAAAGTGATCCCCGGCTTGGTCGACACCCACACCCATCACCGTGATCCTGGTTTCACCTACAAGGAAGACATCACCACGGCGACCATGGCGGCGGCGGCCGGCGGCGTGACCACCTCCATCGGCATGCCCAACGTCAATCCGCCGACGACAACCGTCGAGCGCTACCGCGCGCTGGTCGAGCACCATAGCAAGAACGCCATCGTCGACTTCAATCACAATCCCTCCGGCACCGTGCCCGAAGAAATCCCCGGCCTCGCCAAGGAAGGACCGCTGGCGTTTAAAATCTTCATGGTCAAGGACACCGGCCGCGATTACCCGCATATGCCCGGCATCGGCATCAACAACAACGGCGAGCTGTTCAAATGCTTCGAGACCGTCGGCAGCACCGGCTTGCCGCTGATGGTCCATCCGCACGATCAAGATCTGATGGACGAGATCGAAGGGCGCTACTGGAAAAAGGAGGACCGCAGCCCGCAGGCCTACGCCAAAGCCTACCGCGATTACGACGGGATCATCTGGGATACGGCGATGGCGACCTTGTTCCGCATGCAGAAAGCCCTCGGCACGCCGCTCCATATTCTCCACATGACCACGCCCGAAGGCATCGCCATGTTGCGTCGGGCCAAGGACGAAGGTCGGCCCTGCAGCTGCGAGGTCAATCCCTGGGCGATGTTCTTGGGTACCTGGGAAAACGTCGAAAAGATGGGGCCCTACTGCTTGGGCTTCTGGGTGCCGCCGAACCATGTCAATGGACTTTGGGAAGCGATCAACGACGGCACCATCGACATGATCGGCACCGATCACGCGCCGCACACCAAGGAAGAAAAAGACCGCGGCTGGACCGATATGTGGAGCTGCCCAGGCGGCGAACCGCAGATCCAAGATTATTTGAGCCTATTTCTCGACGCGGTGAACCAAGGCAAGCTGACGCTCGACCGCTTGGTGCGCATCTCGTCGTTCAACCCGGCCAAGGTTTTCAATATTTATCCGAAGAAGGGCGTGCTCATGCCGGGCTCCGACGCCGACATGGTGATCGTCGACATGAATAAGGAAAACGTCATCTCGAACGCGACCACTTACACCAAAGTCGGCTGGACACCGTACAACGAACGCAAAGTCAAAGGCGTGCCGATCCGCACAATCCTGCGCGGCAAGACGGTGATGCTCGATGGCAAGATCACCGGCAAGCCGGGGGACGGGCAGTTGGTGAAGCCGGTGAGTTAGACTGGATCTATCAGATTGACCTGGGTCGACGAGCATTGATATATAGAAACACCAACATTTTCGGAGGAATAATAATGACTAGAATCGTGCAGGTTTTTATTGCTGTTTTCAGTCTTCAATTCTTGCTGATCTCGGATGCGACGATCTCGTTCGCACAAGTCGATCCAACCAAAGCTCTGATTGGGACGTGGGAGGGACAGATTGAGATCACAGGGAATAGCGGGCGGACACTTACAATCAATTCGGTAAAAGCAAAGGGCGACGGCGAATGGGTCGCACGGGGTAGGTTCGCCATAGCGGGGATGGAAAGTAAGGAGGAGACCGGCGGACAAGCAATGAGCGTATTGTCGAAAGACAATGACGTCTTTGTCGAGTTCGTTTCAGGAGGGAACAAGAATCCAGTTAAACTAAAGCTGGTTGGCGAGAACAAACTCGAAAGCACGATTAATATGGTATTGCCAGGAGGTCGGTCCGGCGATCGAAGAATCAAGTTTGAGAAAGTCGCACCGAAAGCGGGAGACGTTAAGTAGGATCATCCAGCCGTCGACTCATCCGATTCCTAATTACAAACTGCTACAAAAGCGGAAGAGCATTTTAAATGTTCTTCCGCTGTTTTTTTTAGATGGATCATACGCCCAAGGTGAAGCGCGATAATTACGATTCTGACTCTAAAAAGGGGGTCGCAATGAGCGCATTGAAACGGAAGAATTTTTTGGTGGATGAGAAAGCTTTACGAAGATCGAAAAAGATTTTGCGGGCCAAGACAGATTCGGATGCGGTGCGGCAGGCGATCTCCTTAGCGATTTTCAAAAGAGAGGTTCTACGAGGCTACGACAAAGCGGCCGGAAAATTCCCCCACTTCCTAGAACTAAAGGTAGGTTGACCCAGGAAGAGTTCAACATTCGGGCGGCTAAGCAGCGCTCTGTTTTAGCGAGAAGACGGGTACTTTGACGGTTCGTGGCGCTTTGCGCCGATGCTTGACCAGATTCTGGAGTTTTCTTGTGATGGCGGGGGTAAAGACTTTTTCGCCGCAGTGGTTACAGACCTTCGCCGGAACTTCCTCGACCAAGATTAACTTATCGCCGATTCGCAGATCCACGGTGATCGCCTTTTCTTCCATCTCGGAGTGACACACCTGGCAACGCATGGGGAAAAGTTTCCTACGACTATCTCTGAGATGCTTCCAAGATCGTCACACCGACCAGGCGTCGTCCCTTATAGTCCAAGATCACCCCGTCGTCGCGTATTTGGCTGCGAGTTGAAGTTGGTTGATCCTCAAAATGTACGTAAAGAACGTCGGCTTCTTCGTCGTAATCTAGCCACATATGATTCTTGGGTAGCTGCACGAGGTGGGCAACAGCCTTGAGAAGATGAGACATGCTCTTTTTTTCTAGGATCGCGCTTTTGGCCATGTCCGCCTCCCTGTGTTTAACTTTGTTGCAACAAAAGCAGTGATGACGAACCCATCGTTCCGCGACAGCTCCCGGTACACTACGTTTAGGTAACGCCTTCTACCGAGAGCAGAGATAGCAATCAGTCCGCCCGCATATCCTTGTACCACCCGCGTTGGGTTCTCGATCGTCGAGAAGAGTTTTTCGTAGTATGCGCTCATGTACGGCTTGTTATCAACAATGTGACTCCATCGTGTTGTAGCAAAGTGAATCTGTCAGGGTCTAACGGCAACGTGAATATGTCAGGGTGGAAGGATGAGAACCCTGACGATGAGAGACGAGAAACGACTAGACATCATACAACGATCGTTACGTAATGAGCTGACGATGGTGGAAGCCGC
>CAMDBU010000015.1 GCA_945889495.1 Syntrophobacter sp. SbD2
ATGTGGCAAAACGACGGGGAACGAGGCTAACCGAGCGTCAAAATAGATCGCTTGCCGCCCCAGGACGGGCATCTGGTTATTTTGTGAAGGAAAATATTGTGCAAACAGTAACTACAATTTCAAGGGTGAGTTTTTAGAGGTTCCCTTTAGAAATTTCGTGCTCTTTCGGTGATTGAACGCGACTGCCTACGGCGATTGAGAAGGAGTAGTCATGCCGTACATCAAAACGGTCCCGCCTTCCGAGGCGACCGGCAAACTCAAGGAAGTCTATGAAACCGCCGGCGGCCCGTCGGCGGCGCGCGGCAAAGTCGCCATGGTGCGCCAGGTGCAGAGCCTCAATCCCGGCGCGCTCGCCGCCTGGAGCGATCTCGGCGCGGCAATCATGCTCGCGCCGTCGGGTCTGACCCGGCGCCAGCGCGAGATGATCGCCACGGTGGTGTCGGCGACCAACCATTGCAGCTATTGAACCACCGCCCACGGAGAGGCTCTCCGTACCGAAACCCACGACGATCCCTTCGTTGAAGCGATCAAGCAAGACTATACCAAAGTAGACTTGCCGCCGGCCGAACGGGCGATGCTGGATTACGCGGTGAAGCTGACGGTGGCGCCGTCGAGCGTGAATGAAGCCGATATCACGGGCCTGCGCTCCCAAGGCTTCAGCGACCGCGATGTCTTGGACATCATCTACGTGATTTGCATGTACAATTTCAACGACCGGTTAGCCGACGCGACTGGCATTAAGGGGCATGATTTTCTGAATGCATAAGAGCGCGTGGCGCCGCTTAGTCGTGGTAGTGTGCCCCTCGAAGGGAAAGTCGGCTTGTCGACATACCCCCAAGACTAACGCCAGGGCGGCGACTGTTGGGGCGGTAATCGCTCTAAGATGGGCTGTAACGTGTCGTGCTTCAGCGGCGGGCGCCGCACGGTGCTGAGCGGCCGCGCCATCCACCAGCCAACATCGGGGCGCGGCCGCGACTTGTCAAACCAGGCCCTCGGCGCCCGTCCGCTGCAAGCACCTGGTTGGGCAGCGAACCTGGCACACTGCTAGCATGGCAACGGCGTACCTTCGTCTCTCAGGGCGACCTCTTGCGAGACCAAGGGAGCGACCCAGGCATGCAGAGCCGCGAGGTCATCGGTTGTGGGAAGCGGGTTGTCCTGACACGGTCGTTGCTGGAGGGTGGCAATCGCGAAGTGGTCGCACGACCGACGGGCATGTTGGAACAGCCAGGTTGGGGCCGACGAGATGCCGTAGTGGGTTCGTACGAAGAAGGGCCGCCAGGTTTCCTCAACCTCCGCCTCGGGCTTGACGTCGATGATGTCGATCGCGGCAAGCTCGAGGGTCTGGTTCGCCTTCCAGGCGTCCAGCATGATTCCCTTCGCAGCGACATCCGATCGCGGTGCAGCGTATCCGAATATTGTTAGGATGTACGCATCCTCAATGGCGGCTCGAAGTTCGATCCACTCGTTCTGGATGAATGCGTTGCCCTCGTAGTCCTTGGTCCCAATAGGATAGAGAAGAGGAACGGGCATTAAAGCGCGGCCACAATGTGGACAGGAATGCTCGAGAAACCCCTTCTGCCGATGCTCAGTGCAGGCGCCGGCGTCTACATTGCCGTGAAGGAAGATCAGTCGCGGCAACTCGGCCAAATGGCGGTTGCGTTTGAACGCCTGAGCAAGGAGGGGGTCCCAATTGAAGGACGCGATGTAGTCTTTGGCCCGCAGCGAGAGCAGCAGCCTGTCGTACACTGTTGCGCGGTCTGGGATCACCATCGCGGCAAAGTACTCGCGGAGTCGTGTTTCGATTGCCCGTTGAACCGCCGCCTTGGAGGGATCGGCGGCAAGGCGCTCATAGACTGCCTCGAAATTCTGGCCTTGGCTGTAGCTGATCTTTGCGTCCCTCAGCAGAGGCTCTAGCGCCACGAGTTCGACCAGATCCGCCATCACCGGGAGCAGGCGCCCATTCGCGTCGCCCGTGGGACACGCCGCACGGCTGGCGCCCGCACCGAGAATAACCACGTGCTGTGATTCGCAGGCGTTCTTGTCAGCTCGGAGCCGCGGTAGTCGGCGTTGCATCGATGCTCGCGTTCGCTGCCCAACGACCAGCCTCAGCCGCCGCAGCCTAAACGAATCTTTTCACGTTCAGCAGGAACCGCTCGCAGGCTGCGGTCGGCCTGGAGGCTGTTGTTAGCCAACGCCCTCAACGGCCACCAGCCACTTCCATCCGAAACCCGAAATGTGCTCCGGAGAGAAAATCTGCTGTCTTTGTCAATGCTGCTTTTAGTTCCTCAAGACGAGCCCCATCAACATATTCATAGATTTTAGTTTGGCCGTCCTTCTCTTCTTCCTCGACATATACTTTCATGGGCTTACCAGTCAAACGTACTCTTTCGAGGATCTCTTCAACAGAGTTCTCTTGAAAATCTGACTTTATGTGATCTTTTGAGATTTTTCCGAGCGTGGGATAGCGAAAGAAGGTGCTCGTTGCATCTCCGGATTGGATCGTCTCGATCCACGTATCGAGTTCTTGAGGAAAAGAATCCCAGTCTGTGTTGCCGAGAGCATTTATCCGATCTTTTTGTTCATGTATGAGGTGTTTCAGGTAGACATAGAGATCACCAATATTGTGAAGACGGTCCAAATACCTCAATTCGTCGCCAATCTTCAGCCGTGGCCGAGCATCATCTTTACCCTCGGTCCACGGTAGATAGAGACGGCGGTGAACTACGACTATCATGGACTTCAGATAGAGTTCGATAGCGTGTCGGTAGAGGTAGCAAATAGGAATCTTTGCATGGAGAAACCGACTGCCGTTTATACTTTCGGATAAGCGATCTGCTGCCTCTTTGAAAGCTTCTCCCGTTGCCCCGAGACCGTCGTCATAGTGTTGATGGATGGGTTTGAATTCATACATGATACGAATCGTCCGTGTTGGCTAACGCCACGCTTCAGGCGCCGCCGATAGCCGCAGCGAGGAACGAGCGTAGGCTATTGGCGGTCGCTTGCAAGCGTTTGTTAGGCCCCGCCCTGTGGACCGCGCCCGGCCTTGGCCCGTCTTGCCCCCGCCCTGGCCGCCAGGGACCGTGAGGCCCGCGCGTGGGTGGTACCCGCATGGCCGGGGGCTGGGGGGGAATGGCACGACGCTTCCGGCCCGTCCGCACCAGCTAAAGTTAGGCCGTCTTTCCACGACTGCCGGGGCGCCGCCAGTCACCCCGAAAGTAGGCAACGTGCTCGCGAAGCAGTCGCCCAATCGTGCCGATTTCATCTTTGACCTCCAAGGCTACTGTAGCCTTGTGCACAATCGGATCGAGTGTCGCAAGAGACTTGGTGATCCGAGCAACTGCAGGCCCATATTCGCTCATCAGCGGCTTGAAACAATATGCAAGTTTGCCGTCCAACTCAGCTTGGAGGTCGGCCAACTCCTCCGCTGGAGCTGGACGATCATAGGCGGCAAGATACTTCCTTACAGTTGTCCCGCCGTCGCGCTTCAGAAAGCGATTTCGCAGTTCGAGAATTCTGGGCAGATTCTTCTTGATGAACGGTACAAGGAACGCGTCTACCTCACGGTGCTTTCGAACGTTCTCGTAGAGAAGCTTCAAGTAATCCTCCTGAGTCACGCGCCCTGACCGGAGGTCTCGCAGCGGCTCACGTTCGAATTCCTGGAGTTCCCTAAAAAGAGCCCCGAGGTTAGCAGGTAGTTCGGCAAAGATGTCGGGCGAGAGGGGTGTTTCCCTCATCGCAACGTTCAACACGTCAACGGCTGAATCCTTGAGAGCGACCGGCAGCGGATCATTGAGGCGAGAAAACTGCCAGTCATAGAGGACCAGCTTGTGTGTTTCAAGAAAAGGCTTGAGCAAGTCTTGCCGCGTTTGCGCGAACAGCTGCTCGTCGTAAGGCTGATAGTTGAGCGCGAGCACGTCGTCCACCGACGTTCCTTGGTTCGCCCGGGCGAAGTCGCGCGCAACTCGGTCGGTGGGAAGGCTGTGCCGAACCTCAAGGGGTTTGATGATGCAATCGTACTTTGTGCTCGCCAGGTCGGAAAAGAGCTTCGAGTTGCTCCAACCCATTACTTCCGCTGCGTGTTCCTCGCCGCGCAGCCCATTCTTGTCGCAATAGATGTGTTCGAAAAGAATGAGCGCCCAAGGTTGTCGCGAGAAGAGCTGGTTTGGAAGCCCGGCGGGAATGCCATTCGTGACGAGATAGAGGTGTTCCCACGAAGCGAGGTAGAGCCCACATTCTTCAATAGCCATCGCCTTCTCCCTCGATTTCGATGTGGCCTAACTATTAAGTGAACCGCCGCAATCTCCAAAAAATACCGGTCAGCATATCCCGGCGGCGGTTTCGTTCATAAATCTCAAATTAGCCGCAATATCCATCTGATACCTTATCTTGTCAATCTTAGCCTCGCCGGAAAAAGCCGACCGGCGCGGCGGGGTATCTCGCTATTAATTGGCGGCGTATCTCGGCTAGATACGGGGGCCTTTCTTGGTTGGGCTGTTAGTTTAGCCGCTTCTCGGTCCTGATTTCGCTCTTGCCCCCCATCCCATTTCCGCAGTAAAGAATAAAAGCGAAGGAGCCCACCCATGAAATTCTCACTGTTCATGATGCCGCTGCATCATCCGTCGGAGAGTCCGTCGCTGGCGTTTGACCGCGATATTTCGTTGATTCAGCTGGCCGACGAGTTGGGTTATGACGAGTGCTTCATCGGGCAGCATCATTCGGGCGGGTGGGAGACCATGCCGGCGCCGGAGATGGCGTTGGCGTGCTGCCTAGTCAAATGCCATCGCCAGTCAAATTGGGAGAATCTAATGTTCGGGTTGTCTTGATAGGTGCTGAGAATGGTTTGCTTCACGCTGCATAACGGATCACTTCGAGTTCTGCGCCTCCGTCCGATCGGGCGAGCAACGTGTCGATCCGTGCCATAACGGCATCTTCGATGAGATACTCTCGGCAGGCTTCACACTGTAAAACCGGTAATTGCTTTAGGATAACAATGCGATCTTCTGACAGCTTGAATGGTAAATCAGTGTTGACCGCATTCATAAGAGCGCCGCAAACCGTGCATTTCATCGGGACCTCCTGCGGGTTATTAGATCGGGTTCCCACTCCTCGGGGCTCGGATAGTACGCCGTGACAATTCGCACGTTCTGGCCTTCTACATCGGTACCAACCAGCACATGAAAAGCATCGGCTCCATGCCGCCCAAGGAGTAGATAACTCGGAAAGTATTTGTCCTCGGGATAGGCCTCAACGATCTCGTAACTGTCCAGTGCGGTCATAATCGTCTCGCGGCCAATAATCCGCTGCCACAATCGCATATTAACATGGTACGTCCAGAAAGTCCGGCCACCGCGAAGGCACTCGCGAATGAATGATAAGGGATCGTCGGGAAGCTTTCGATCGGCCACGGTTCTTATATAGCTGAAGTTTCTCGGATCGTCTAACGTTAATAAGCTAGGTGAGCCCGATGCTCTTGCCCCCCATCCCATTTCCGCAGTAGAAACTGAGGGAGAAGGAGCCCACCCATGAAATTTTCGCTGTTCATGATGCCGCTGCATCATCCGTCGGAGAGTCCGTCGCTGGCGTTCGACCGCGACATCTCGTTGATCCATTACGCCGATGAGCTTGGCTACGACGAGTGTTTCATCGGCGAGCATCACTCGGGCGGGTGGGAGACCATGCCGGCGCCGGAGATGGCGTTGGCCAAGGCTTCGGCGCAGGCGCATAGGATTAGGCTCGGCACTTCGGTGATCAGCGTGCCGTTTCACCATCCGTTTCAAGTCGCGGAGCGCATGGCGTTTCTTGATCACTTGACGCGGGGGCGGGCGATCTTGGGCGTCGGGCCTTGCGCGTTGGTGACCGACAAGATTCTTTTCGGTCTGCCCAACGAAAAGCTCTATCCGATGATGGCGGAGTCGGTGGAGATCATCGTCAAGCTGCTCGAATCGCCCGATCCCATCGACTACGACGGCAAGTTTTGGAAGATCAAACAAATGCGCTTACAGCTGCGCAGCTATCAGCAGCCGCGCATGCAGTTGGCGATCGCGTCGTCGGGGAATGCCATCAGTTTAGAGCTGGCCGGCAAGCATGACATGCTGTTTCTCGCGCCGGCGGGCAAGAACGTGCGCAACAATCAAACCAAGGCGGAGCAGTGGCTCAAGGTCGAAGCGATCGCCGCCAAGCATGGCCGGGTCGCCTCGCGTGACAATTGGCGCATCGCCACCTGCGTTTATCTGGCCGACAGCAGGGAAGAAGCCTGGCGCGATGTCGAGGCCGCCATCGGCCGCGACATGGAATACTTCGCCGCCATCGGCTTGAAAGCGCCCTACGAGTCCTACCCCGGCCAGCCCTTCAGCGAAATCACGCCGCGCTCGGGGGCCGACCGGCGCGACTGGATCATCGGCACGCCGGACGACGCAATCAAGCAGATCGAGCGCATGCAGGCGGAAGTGGGCGGCTTCGGCGGCTTGTTGTTAAGCACGCACGAATGGACCGGCACGGAGAAGATTCGCCGCTCGTATGAACTGTTCGCGCGCTACGTCATGCCGCATTTCCGTGGCCATACGTCGGGATATCACGATGAATGGCGGCGCATTCAGCAGGCGAATTCGAACGGCGGGTTCAAGCTCGAAGAGCTCGGTGCGCGCAGTAATCTGGCGATGAAGTGAGTGCGCTATCGCGGGATTATAGTGAAGACTCGGACTATCTCTCGCAAAGGCGCAAAGACGCCAAGTTGGGAAGGGGAAGATTGAAATTCCGACGAACAGTTTTCACACTCAATTTCCGAACTTTGCGGCCTTTGCGCCTTGGCGAGAGGAAAATCCGATTCCGAGAGTGCTTATGAGTGATACGAGCGACGTTTACGATTGGGAACAAGCGATCGGCGCGCGCGTGCATGCGGCGATGGCTTCGACGGAGATGGATCGCTACTTCGCGGTCAAGATGACGCCGGCGCGAGCGCGGGTGGCGTTGTTGCAGTTGAGTCTGTTCGTTAGCTGTCGGCGCGACGGTTGGGCCAATCTGATCGCCAACTGCGACGCGGCGTCCATGCGCCAGCGGCTGATGGCCCATGAGTATGAAGAGTTGGTGGAAGACGAGTACAGCACCAAAGGCCATTACGATCTTTTGATTCGCCAAGGTCAGTTGATCGGGCTCACCGCCGACGACTTCGCCCAGGTGCAGCCGCTGCGCACCAGCATGGCGACCTTTTACGGCTGGAAGTGGATCACCCGGGCGGGCGCTTGGCAGGATGGGCTGATCGCCATGATGGCGACCGAGTGGGTGAATGACGACCGCCGCTTGACGGATCAAGGCGGCGGCCTGTCGCGGCGCGATGGGCTACGCTGGATGCGCGACTTCGGCTACAAATGGGAAGAGATGCCCAACTTCGCCGCCCACGCCGTCGCCGATGAAAAGCATAGCGATCTGTTTGTGCCGCTGCTCGACAAATTCATCCCAAACCGCGACAGCGCGCTCAAAGCAGCGGACGACGCGCTGGAGTTGTTCAAGCTCTACCATCTCGGCGTGGCCGAGGAGATGGAGCAGTTGAAATAAAGATGAAGGCTGAGGGATGAAGGATAAAGGTTAAGATCGCTCGCAAATGACTCGCCGAAGTTTTTCGTCCTTCATCCTTCCACCTTCAACCTTTCCGATCGTTCCCCTCGCGATGCCGTTCTGGAGCGGCGAGACTTATCGCGCGATTGCGCGTTGCCTCGCTTCGGGGCAGATGATTCGCGGCGTCGATGTAGAAGGGTTGCGGTCCGCACTGATCGAGCACTTCGGCGTCGAAGATATTCTCTTGTGCGGCTCGGCGAGCCTGGCGTTGGAACTCGCGTTGCGGACTTGTCATCTGCAAACTGGCGATGAGGTTATCGTTCCGAGCTTCTGTTGCAGTGCCATTGTCGCGCCGATCTTGGCCGTGGGCGCGACGCCGGTGTTGGCCGATGTTAGCACGGAGCTCAATCTGACGGTTGAGACTGTTGACGCTGCTTGCACGAGCCATACCCGCGCGATCATCGTGCCGCACTTGTTCGGCAATCCGGCCGATATCGATGCCATCGCCGAACTTGGTAACGCAAAAAATATCGTCGTCATCGACGACGCGGCGCAGGCGTTGGGCGCAACGACAGCGGACGGACAGTCGCTTGGGACAAGCGGTGACATGGGCGTGGTCAGCTTCGGCGCGGAGAAGGTTTGTTTCGGTCTCGGTGGCGGTGCTTTGATTTCCCATAGCCGCGGCGTGCTTGATGGCGCGCGCGAGACGGCGCTGGGCTATCCGAGCATCATTCACGCGCTTAGACAACTGACAGCCATGTTCGCCTATCGTCGTTGGCGTCGCTGGACTTTGCCCGTGCAGCGGCTGATCGCCCGCGGTCCGGAGAAAAATCCGCATGCGCCGCCGCAGCCCTACCGGCAAGACAATCTGACGAACGTGCAAGCCGCGGTGGCCAGGACTCTCATGGACTCGCTGCCGGAAAATCTCCAAGCGCGCCGCGCTCGAGTCCAGGCTTATGGGCAACTTCTTGGCGACCAGGCGGGTCTGGAATTGATCCCGCACCGGCCAAGCTCCGCTTGTCTGACCCAGGTTGTTCGCGTGTTGTCCAAGCGGCGTAGCGAAGACGGCGCGGCGCGGGTCATTCAAGCGCTCGGTGCTGCCGGTTGCGAAGTCCAGGGCAGCTACATGCCGATTCATCTGCTCGGTTCGTTCTCCGCCTGTGTCTGGGACCGCTTGCCGTATACTGAACGAGTCTGGGCAGATCTTGTCGAGGTGCCCTGCGAGCCGACGGTGAGTTTGGCCGATGTCGAGCGGATCGCGTCGATTGTTAGGAGTTGCGCGGGGAATTGACCGGATGGGATGGAAGATTGTTTCACCACAGAGGGCACAGAGATCACAGAGGGTCGGATAGAGGGAAGAATTATTTTTCTCTGTGGTCTCTGTGGTGATTAATCCCCGCATTTGCTTTGAAAAAACTTCATTGAAAGAGTAAGTCACGGACATGAACGAAATCAAATTTGTCGATACCACGGTGCGGGACGGCTCGTTGAGCTTGTGGGCGTTGGGCATGCGCACCGGCGCCATGCTGGCGATCGCCGAGCAGATGGATAAATGCGGCTTCGAATCCATGGAGTTTTTCGGCTTCGCCGGCTACATCAAGTACGTCAAAGAGCACAAAGAAAATCCCTGGACCTGGATGGGCGAGGGGGCGAAGAAATTTCGCCGCACCCGGCTGCGCTATCACGGCGGGCTCGCGTCTGGGTTCGAAAAAATTCCCCGCTCGGTTCGCTTGCTCATGATCGAGCGAGTAGTTGCCCATGGCATCACGCTGACGCGCTCGTCGGATCCATGGAACGATTACGATGCCGCGGCGGTGGAGATTGCCGCGCTGCAACAGCTCGGCATGGAGGTGATCGTCAACATTATTTACACCGTGTCGCCGCGCCACACCGACGAGTATTGGGCGAGTCGGGCGCGCCAGGCGGCGGCGATCAAGCCCTACCGGATTTGCTTCAAGGACGTTGCCGGCCTGCTGACGCCGGACCGTGTGCGCACGTTGGTGCCGCTGATTCAGAAAAACATCGGCGGCCTGCCCTTGGAAATCCACGCCCACTGCAACAACGGGATGGCGCCGTTCAATTATTTGGAAGCGATGAAGCTGGGCGTCGACACGTTTCACACCGGCGTGCCGCCGCTGGCCAATGGCTCGGGGCAGCCATCGATCTTCAATGTCGCGGCCAATGCGCGGGCGCTGGGCTTCAATCCGCAAATCGATTTGGCCGCGGTCCGGCCGGTGGAAAAGCATTTCACTTCCATCGCCAAGCTCGAAGGCCATCCGGTGGGCGCGCCGCGCGAATACGACGCGGCGCAATATCTCCATCAAGTGCCGGGCGGGATGATTTCCAACCTGCGCTTTCAATTGACCAAGATGGGCATGGCCAACCGCATCGACGAGACCTTGGAGGAGTGTGGCCGGGTGCGCGCCGAGTTCGGCTATCCGATCATGGTGACGCCACTGGCGCAGTTCGTCGGCTCCCAGGCGGCGATCAACGTGATCACCGGCGAGCGCTACAAGGAAGTCACCGACCAGGCGATCCAATACGCCCTCGGCTACTGGGGCAAGGAAGCGCCGACGGTGATGGACGGCGGCGTCAAGGATAAAATCCTCAGCCGGCCGCGCGCCAAGGAGTGGGCCAACTGGTCGGTGCCGGACATGTCGCTGGCCGAGGTGCGGCGCAAGGTCGGCGGCACCAATGTCTCCGACGAAGAGCTGGTCCTGCGCGTCATCGCCGGCGATCCCGCCGTCGACGCCATGCTCGCCGCCGGCGCGCCGAGGGATTATTTGAGTCTAACGCAGCCGCTGGCGCTGCTGATCTCCGAGCTCGCCAAGCGCAAGCAGTACCGCCAGGTTTATATCGAAAAGGGCGGTGTGACGCTGCGGTTGGAGCAACCGGCGGCGGGCGCTGCTGGCAAGTAGGGGAAGATTCGGAAGGGGATTTAACCACGAAAAACACGAAAGGCACGAAAAGCGGAAACGGGGTTGTCCGAACCTTTCGTGTCGTTCGTGTTTTTCGTGGTTTATATTCAGACGGGCGGCCTGACGCTGCGCTCAGAGTAGAGTGCGGAGGTCACGGGGACGGCACGGGTTTGACGAAGCTGGATTGTTGAGCATTAAATTTGATGCTACATTGCATGTCATTCCAATCACCCAAACGAGGTGCGTCATGTCACTGAGTCCATCCGAAGATATTCGCTCCGTCACCGATTTAAAGCGAAACACCAAGCAGATTTTAAGCCAAGTACATCGTACCAAGCGGCCGGTGGTTTTGACGGTCAATGGCCGAGCCGATGCCGTGCTGATGGACACCGCGACCTACGAGAAACATTTGAAAGCCAGCAATATGGCGCGGCTGTTGGCGCTCGCCGAGGAAGACGTCGCCACCGGCCGCACCCGCCCGATCCGCGCGTTTCTCAAAGAGTTCAAACATGCCCGCAAGATATCGCGTTAGAATCGCCCGGACGGCGGAGCGCGATATTGAAGAGATCTGGGGTTTTATCGCCGCGGATAATTTTGGAGCAGCGGATAAATTCATTCAGCGCCTAGAGTCGCACATCGAAACCTTGGAGCGCTTCCCTGAGCGCTGTCCACCGATTGCTGAGAACGAGTTGCTTGGAACTCACTATCGCCATTTGCTCTTGGGTAACTATCGACTGATTTATCGCATTGCCGGGAAGACGGTCTTTGTGATGCGAGTAATCCACGGTGCCAGACTGCTCGACGCGCGCATGTTCGAGGAGTAACGATAGCGGACTGGACTGGTCGTGTTGCCTGGTAAGCACGAGGACTTTGAAGTCTTATCCCAAATTAATCTCGGAGGACACGATGGTTTACGAAATGCGTTTCCAGACAGTCGACCCGGCCAAGCGGGACGAATATGTGCAGATCTATCGCGACGCCGTGCAGGGCTGTAAGTCGGCCGGTTCCACCGGCGGCCATATTTTGTGCAGCGACGACGATCCGTCGGCGGTGATCGTGATTCTCCTCTGGGAGAGCAAGGAGCATTTGGCGCGCTGGCGCTTCACGGACTCTTATAAATCCTTCCGCGCCGCGGTGGCACCGCTGCAAACCGCCAAGAGCCATGGCGGGTTTTATGTGGCGGAGACGATCTGACGAGATTGTCGTTCCGGTTGCGGATTCATCCCCTTTGGAAAGGGGGATTGAGGGGGATGTGGCTTCGCGCAGCTCGGAAAATCCCTCCTAACCTCCCTTTGCGAAAGCGAGGGATCGGATATCGCTCGCGCCGCTCCGATATGCAGCCTTGTAGGTTAGTTTAGCTGAGCGTAACCCAACGACGCCGATTCGCTGGTGGTCGGATCCTAACGCATTTCAAAGGGAGCGCGGGTTTTGTAACCCGCGATTATAATGACGCGGTCAGTATTGTCCGCACGCCATTTCGCGGCATGTTTCGCCCTGCACTCGGCAGGTTTCGATTGACGCGCGCTTTCGGTTTCAGTTAGTCTTCACTCGCTTGCCATAGCTGTAAGTTCATTCACTCGGAGTTCGTCATGACGAGTTCAAAGTTGCTTCGTGCCATTTCCCTGGCGGCGCTGTTGGGCGGCTTGCTCACGGTGGCGCCGGATCGTCTGAGCAGCCAGCAGGGCGCGACGGTGCGCGCTATTCAAATTGACCGCGACGACATCGGCGGCGTGGTGGCGAGCGACAAGGGGCCGGAGGCGGGCGTCTGGGTGATCGCCGAGACCACCAACTTGCCGACCAAGTTCGCTAAGATGGTTGTCACCGACGATCAGGGGCGCTATTTGATTCCCGATTTGCCCAGGGCGAACTACGACATCTGGGTGCGCGGCTACGGCTTGATCGACTCGGCCAAGGTGCGCGCGACGCCGGGGCGGACGCTCAATTTGCCAGCGGTGACCGCGCCCAGCGAAGCCGCCGCG
Source organism: Syntrophobacter sp. SbD2 (assembly GCA_945889495.1). GTDB lineage: Bacteria > Desulfobacterota > Binatia > UBA9968 > UBA9968 > DP-20. The sequence continues at coordinate 12,449 of CAMDBU010000015.1, forward strand.
GCGCAGTATTATCCGGCGATCTACTGGTACTCGATGTTAAAAACTCCCGACAAGAGTTTTTTCCCCGGCACCGGTGAAAAGGGCAACGGCATGCCGGAGAGTCTCAAGCACCAGGCGCAGTGGTTGGACGTGGTCAAAACCAACGGCTGCAACACCTGCCACCAGATGGGCGGCAAAGCGATCCGGACGATCCCCAAAGCGTTGGGCGAATTCAAATCTTCGGCCGACGCCTGGCAGCGGCGCATTGTTTCCGGACAAGCGATGACCTCGATGCTCAACGCCATCGGCCGGCTCGACGTCAAACGGGCGACGGAACTGTTCGGCGATTGGACCGACCGCATCGCCGCCGGCGAATTGCCCAAGGCCAAACCGACGCGGCCCCAGGGCGTCGAGCGCAACATCGTGGTCAGCGTGTGGGATTGGAGCAATGCTAAGGCTTATCTCCATGACGAGATCGCCACCGACAAGCGCAAGCCGACGGTCAACGCCCACGGGCCGGTTTATGGCGCGACTGAATTGAGCACGGATATGGTGCCGGTGCTCAATGCGAAAAATCATCGCGCCTACGAGATCAAACATCCGGTGCGCGATCCCAACACGCCGTCGGCCAAGACCGATCCGCTGACGCCGTCGCCCTACTGGGGCGCCGAAGCGATCTGGGACAGCCAGTCGAACCAGCATAATCCGATGATGGATGAGCAGGGGCGGGTGTGGTTCACGGCGCGGGTGCGGCCGTCGGCGAATCCAGACTTTTGTAAAAAAGGTTCAGACCATCCGTCGGCAAAAGTGTTCCCGCTCAACAACGCCAACCGCCATCTGTCGATGTACGATCCGAAAAGCAAAAAGTTCACGCTGATCAGTACTTGTTTTTCGACGCACCATTTAGTCTTCGCCGAGGACGCTAATCATACGCTATGGACCAGCGCCGGCGGGCCGGCCAGCGGCGTGGTGGGGTGGTTGAACCGCAAGCTGTTTGAAGAGACCGGCGACGATCAAAAATCTCAGGGCTGGACGCCCATCGTCCTCGACACCAACGGCAACGGCAAGCGCGACGAATGGGTCGAGCCCAATCAGCCGGTGGACCCGGCCAAAGACAAACGCATGGCGGCGGCTTTTTACGGCATCGCCGTCAATCCCGGCGACGGCACGGTGTGGGGCTCGACGCAGGGATTTCCCAGTGCCATTGTTCGACTCATTCCCGGTAGCAATCCATCCGAGACCGCCCTCGCCGAGTACTACGAAGTACCGTTCGACAGTCACGGCGCCTACGGCATCCGCGGCATGGACATCGATCGCAGCGGCGTGGTCTGGTCGTCCTTGGCGAGCGGCCATCTGGCGGCCTTTGACCGGCGCAAGTGCAAAGGGCCGCTCAACGGCCCCAACGCCACCGGCAAACATTGTCCCGAAGGTTGGACGCTCTACACCCTGCCGGGACCGAACTTCGAAAGTTTGAACGAACCAAGCGGCAGCGCCGAGTCGAGTTACTACACTTGGGTCGATCAGTTCGACACCTTCGGCTTGGGCAAGGACGTGCCGATTGCCACCGGGAATTTGAACGATTCGCTCATCGCGCTGGTGGACGGCAAGTTTGTCAACTTGCGCGTGCCCTATCCGCTGGGCTGCTACGCCAAGTGGGCCGACGGCCGCATCGACGATCCCCAGGCCGGCTGGAAGGGCAAAGGGTTATGGGCGACCACCGGCACGCGCACGCCGTTCCACATGGAAGGCGGCAAAGGCACAAAGCCCAAGGTGGTGAAATTTCAATTGCGGCCCGATCCGTTGGCGAAGTGAGGTGAGGCGAAGATGAAATTTCTATCTAACAGTCTGTTCCTTGCTCTTTGGAACTGATTTGTAACGGCGCAATTTCTCATTCCTGTCATCCCGAGTGTAACGCTGATCGTTACCCGTAACTCCCCTTGCTGGGAAAAGGTCGAGAGGATGACGCAGCCGGTTGTTGAGCGGAATAAAATTCTTGGGCAAGCGAGAAACCGGTGACAATATCATGAAGGCGTTGCAAGCCACGTCCGAGGGTGATCGAGCCGGGTTCACCGTCACTTTTGCGGCCGAGAAAACCTCCCAACTCAGCGGTCAAGCGTGTCATCTCACGCACGCTGGGTGGAGTGGAGGGCAGCGGTTGATGGGGACGCCGCAAGGCAAACACCGCCTGCCACTCGCGCTCGTCAAACGCAATCGTACAAGGCGCTTGTGGCTTTGTGCGCGCCAGTTTCTTAACATGCTCGATTCTCCAAGCCACCACCAGGTCAATGGCGAGACAGTTCTGCCAAACGGTGCGATCGCCCAATTGGCGGTCCTCAATGCGGCAAACGCTCTTGAGGGTCTTATGATACTCCTCGATCCCCCAACGTTTGTTGTACCAGTCGATCTTTTCGATGGCTTGCTCGTAGTTATTGACTTCGAGCGTGGTCAACAACATCCACTCGATAGCTTCTTTAGCCGAAGGCGGATCGATCTCTTTGACGTGGACGGCCCAAAGACTCAAAGCCTGGCGGGGGCGATGGCGCTTAGGAGTCTGCAACTCGACCCGCGCAAAGCGCACCTCGAGCACGCAATGGCGTGGCGCGCGCCCCTTGGTTCGGGACAAATCAAGCCGACGCGTGCCCGCCACCGATTGGCTTTCCATGTAGCGCCACAGGTTGGCGTCGCGGTCTTGGAGGCAGCGATCTTGCTCGGCGCGGATCAACAGCTTGGGATGGCAAGGATCGCTTTGCGCGAGCCAGAACAGTTCATAAACATCGGCCTCGCGATCGCCCACACTGACCACGGTGGTGGCGGCTCCCAGCTGGCGCTGCAAGCGGGCCGCGCCGTGAAAGCTCTTGAGCCATTTGTAGCTCTCTTTTTGTTCGATCGGTCGCTTGGCGCGCGTGGCCCGCTTGCCGAACTGTTGGGGATCGCGCGCCCAGACCTGGATGTCGACCAAGCCCATCGCGGTGCCCTCGGTGGTGTAGGCCATCGTGTCGTGCAACAAAATCCCCTGGGCGCCGTCGACATGGTTGTTAATCGGCCCCAGCCCTTCCATCTCGGCGTGGGTGTTATAGTTGAAGCTGGTGGTGTCCTGGACCGCCAGCACGACGGTGATTTTATCGCGCGCAATTCTCTCCATCGTCGAGTGATAGTGCGAGGCAAGGATGGCGTCGATCTTCACGGCCTTGTGCTCGAACAATCGATAAGCCGCTTTGGTTTTGGCGCGGCTGTGACAGGCCTGGGGAATATTGGCGCCGGGCTGCGCATAGAAATCACGCGCCACCACCAACAGCCGCTCGCGATGACGCCGGTCGCGCAGTCGGACCTGGCCAAACTCCTCTTCGACCCAATCCTGTGGGGGGTTGGGCGGCTTGGTGCAAGGCGTAGGCGACAGACGCGCCGGGCCCGGCTCCTCGCACAAACGCTTTTGGCAGTCGGCCACCAACGGGTAGAGATAAATATCTTTGATCGGTTTTTTCTGGCGGTGCTCGCGATCTTGACGACCCCGACCGCAAGTCTTTCCCACATAGAGCCAATTGGCCGCACGGTAACAAGTGGCGGCAAACCGTTTCGATTCAACGTAGGTCTCCAACAGCAGCGGCTTATAACCATACGCTTGTGCCCAATCCTCTGGCAAACGTTTGAGCGCCAGCGCCAACACTTTGGACGCCAAATTCTTGACCCGCACCCCGCCGGCGATGACAAAGCGCGAGTTGGCCACCACCTTGGGCAGATGACACTGACGCGCCCCATGACTCCAGCCGATAAAACGATCGCGCGCCTTCAAATACAAAGCGGCCGCGCTAAAGCCCAGCGCTCCCACATAGCCGTGCTCGCTGGCTATCAGGTAGCGCGTCTGCGCGCCGCACAACGGCCGGTAGCCCAGATAATGATGGGTCGCTACCAGTTTCTTCCATTGCAAGTCCAGCTCACGGTCCTTGGAACTGACCAACACCAACTTAAGCCCGCGCAACTCCTTAACCGAGCCCTCAAGCTTGCAAGGCACGTTCAATGGCGTGTGAGCAAAGCTCGACCCGCCAAAGCGCACCGTGCGCCGTGGCGCTGGCAATGTAATCAGGCCACGGCGCGCCAAGCGCACCAGCGCCACCCGGCAGTTCACCTCTTTGCTCTTGCCGGTGGCGGCGCGCCAGCCAAGCCAATCGCAGACTGTGCGCGCCAGATCCGCCCGCGTCCACTCGGGATGATCGCGCACCGCCGCATCGATGCGCTTGAGAACCGCGTGCGGAAAAACACGACCGCACACCACCACGCTGTTGTCCATCGCCGTCCACTGTGCCACAAAATATTTTCAGTGTCCAGCGGGGGGACTTACGTCCGCGAATTAGCGCATTCGCTCGGGATGACAATTTGAGTGCGGGAAATTCCCATCAGGCCTGTGGAAGGAGGTGAAGTGTGACAGCACCTTTCAAAGTCGCCGGCATCGACCACGTCGTATACCTCGTCAAGGATCTAGCGCGCGCGAAAAACTTCTATATCGATTTCCTCGGCATGGAAGTCGACCACGAAAGCTCCTGGCAATGTTTCCTCAAATGCGACGGCCAGGGCGTCGCCCGGTTCGAAGTCGAGGACAATAAAGACGTTCACGCCGGTAGCGAGGTCAATCACATGGCATTACGTCTGGCCGACGGCGACTTCGCCAGGGTCAAAACGACACTGGAGAATGCCCGAATAGAAGTGCGCGGCCGGACCAACGATCCGCACTGCATTTACTTCACCGATCCCGACGGCCATCAGCTGCAATTGCTAATGCCGGGAGAATAGATTCTGCCGATGAAAGTTTGACGGGCCTTCGCGCGGCGCGCGATTCGTTGGCGCTAAACGCGACAATCGCCGCCGCCTGCGTCAATCCTTGGCCAACCGTTTCCGTCCACGTCCGTTTATCTCGGTGCCACTTGTAAATTTACTGACGAAGCTCGACCCTGTCGTCATGAACCGCAAGTCCGACGCTCTCACCGTCGCGCTGACTGGACAGCTGCCGTTTATCCTCGTCATCGCCACGGTGCTCGCCTTCTTGGCGTCGTGGTTATTGTTGCGCTTGTACCGCCGCCGGGTGGTCGCATCCATGCGCCGGCGCAGCACTGGCGAGCTGTTGGAAATCAAAGGTTACCTCGCGCGAGAAGCGGAACATAAACCTAACGACGCACCATTGAATTTTAGTTTCATCGCCCGTGACTCGAACCATGCGCGCGCCGAAGCTCTCAAGTTGTACCGCCAGGCGCGCCGCCGCCGTTGGCTTAGCGCCACAGTTCACGCCATCGCCGGGGTTTGCTTCGCCGCGACCATGACCGCGGGTTTTCTGTCCGCTGGCAAGATGGCTTTTCTACCGTATCGCTTCGCCTATCTAACCTGGATCCATAGCTGGCCGATCATGATCGCCATCGGCCTGATCGTCGGCCCATCGCGCCGCACTCGAATTATTGGTCTTTTGGGATACTTAGCCCTGGGGACAAGCGTTGGTGCCATATTGCTCGGGCGCAGCCCGGAGCTGCCGGTCGGTCAGCTGCTCTATCTCTGGCTCGAATTTAACGCCATCCCCACCGTCCTGATCGCGATCTTTCTCAATCGCCGGATCCGCGCCGTGGGACCGCTGCTGTTGGTGTTCATGGTTATCGGCGTCAGTGGAGCCGTGATCGCGCCCACCTGGCTGGCCCATAACCCAAAATTTCAAAAGCTGGTGATCGAGCATACGTTCTCCCTCGGCCTGGGCGCTTGGGGCACGCTGATTGGTATTCATCTTGTCGGCTTCGCCACCTTCGCTCTGGTCGGCTGGCTGATTTTGGAATTGCTACGCAAGCTCTACGAAAACAAGACGATCAGCGAACAGTCGATCAACGTCGATGCCATGTGGCTGGTCTTCGGCATCGTCAATTCGATCGGCTTGGTGTTTCAAGGTTACCGCTGGATTTTCAGCGGTCTGGTCGCCTTTGGAATTTATAAATTCACCGCCGCGCTCTTGTACGACCTCTTCGGCGTCTCGCGACGGACAAACAAGAGCGGGGCGCGCCTGGTGCTGCTGCGCGTTTTCGCCTTAGGCGAACGCAGCGAGCAGCTCTACGACAGTCTCGGCAAGTCCTGGCGCAATGTCGGCAGCATCCAAATGATCGCCGGACCGGATCGCGTGACCAGCACCGTCGAGCCCCATGAATTCTTAGACTTCGTCAGCGGCAAATTGGACCGTCGCTTCATCGACAATGGCCAGAGCCTGGATCGTCACGTCGACCGTATGGATCTCAAGCCCGACCGCGAAGGACAGCATCGGGTGAGCGAATTTTTCTGCCACGACGACACTTGGAAAATGACCTTGGCGCGCTTGGCCGACGACAGCGATGCGCTGCTGATGGATTTGCGCGGCTTCTCTCAAGCCAACGCCGGCTGCGTCTTCGAGATCCACGAGATTTTCAACGTTGTGCCGCTGGCGCGGGCGGTGTTCGCCGTCGACGACAGCACCGATCAAAGGTTCATGCGCCAGACCATGGAGCATGCTTGGCGCCAAGTGAAGGACCGCTCGCCCAATCGCCGGCTTGCCGCGCCACGGGTGGCGCTGGTCAAACTCACCGACGCCGCCAACGATACGATGCAAGATTTGCTCTACGCCATTTGCCACGCCGCCACCGGCGGGACGGTGAGCGCCACGCCGGTCACGCAGCGCCAGGACATCGACAATCTTCGCGCCGACGATCAGTGGCGATTGTGACCGAAGGTCTTGTCGTAGTCGCGCTGGAGTTCTTGGGGAATGAAATCTTCTTCGAGCTTGATGATCTTCTTCGACGGTAGGATCGGATCTTGAGTGCGCGGCACCATGCCGTACTTCGACGCCTGAGCTTTTTTGTTCCACTCATCGAGCACCACCGGGCCGCGCTCTTTCATCTCGTGCAACACTTCCCAGGTCGATTGCAAACCGTTGGCGGTGGTTAAACTCGGGTAGAGCACCGCCGACACGCCGAGCTGTTGGAACTCTTCGAAGGTTGGCGACGGTTTCGCTCCGTAGTAGGGCGCGATCACGGGCACTGGAATGCGCCGGCAAGCTTCGGCGATTTCCTGGCGATCGGTCATGGTGTTCATCCACACCGCGTCGACGCCGCCATCCTTGGCGTAGGCGACGGCGCGGCGCACCGCGTCTTCGAAGTTGCCGCCGTCGGAGCCGACCGAATCGCAGCGCGCGCAGACCACGAAGTCGGCGTCCAACTCTTTTTTCGCCGCCACCGCGGCGCGATATTTACCCACCGCCTCGTCGACGGAAATCAGCCGCCGCCCAGCCAAAGTCCCCGACTTTTTCGGCGCCTCTTGATCCTCGATGTGCAAACCGGCGGCGCCGGCGCGGATGTAAGCTTGCACCGTGTAGTAAACGTTGACCGCGTTGCCGTAGCCGGTGTCGGCGTCGGCGAAGATCGGCATGTCGACGACGTTGGTAATGCGCCTGACCGCCTCGACCATTTCGTTGAGTCCCAACAAACCGACATCCGGATAGCCATAAACATAGGCCGCCACCTGGGAGCCGGACATGAAAAACGCCTCGTAGCCGGTGATCTCCGACATGCGCGCGTGCAGCGGGCTAAATCCGCCGGACATGACCAGCAACTCCGGCCGGGCCATCAGTTCTTTCAAACGAGTGGTGGGTTTGGTCTTCATAGCCGTTTTTCCTTATCACATCGCTCAGGGCGGAGAAACGCTTGGCGGCAAAATCACCGGTAGACCAATAGCGAACCTGTCGCGCCAGCGCCGGTCGGCAGACGCACAAAACTGTTCGCCGATTTTCCCGTAATCGGCCACTAAGCGGTTTGTTTTGCTCAACATGGTGGGCTTATTGGTGGCCTCGTTGTTGCTCCTAAATCGGTCAAAACTCCACGGATTTCGCAGCCAGCGCAAAAGTCCGATTGGATGACAAATCATGGACGAAATTTTCTTCTGTTACGCCAACCAGAACCCCGCCGTCGCGCAACCCTCTTTGACGGCGAACCACTTGCCGATTCGACAACTGTCAGGGAGCCGCCATTGAAGCCCATGGATCGATCGCCAACCCCATCATCGCTAACGGAATTGTCGCAGTGGGCCCTTCGCCTGCCCTGGTGGTCCTACGCCGTGGCGACCGTCCTGGTGACCATCATCATCGCCGCGTCGCTCGGCCGCGACGCGAATGATCGCCGGCTTCCCGCCGGCGCTTCCCTGCCGGTCAAAACCCTCGACGCCGGTGAATTCCAACCCGCCGCGCCGCTCACGCTGCGCGGACCGACGCTGCCGGAAGCCAATACTGCCGAGCGCCCACCGGCGCCAACCATCGCCAATAGCCAAGAGTTCACGCCGGACAGCCAACCGGCGAAACAATTGGACGCCAACCGATCGCGCGCCAAAGCGCGACCCACCACAGCCCCCGAACAGTTCCGTTGCCGGGAGATCGCTGCCCGCGCTCAAGCGCGTCAACCGCTGTCCGATAGCGACCGCGATACGCTCAGAAAGGAGTGCCCATCATGAGACCGTTAAGAAAAAATTTACCCTGGCTGAAAACCTTTGCCGCTGGGATGCTGGTCGGTGCGCTCAACAGTTGCGCCACCACCACCGAAGCGCCAACCCCGCCGCCAGCGGCGCCGCCGGTGGAAGTGACCTCCAGCGTAGCGGCGCCCAGCGCGCAACCGGAGAGCGCTCTGGTCAGTCGCCCCTTCGACGAGGCGCTGACCCAAGCGGTCAACTCGCTGTTCGCCCAAGTTCAAGCGCGGCCCGACGGCAACATCTTGGTCATCGATCCGATGATCGACGGCGTGACGGCGATGCAAACCGCGGCGACGAGAAGAATGGCCGGCCAAATCGCCGAGCTCGTGCGCAGTCAAAATTCGAGCTTCGATCTCCAGCCCTTCACCGCCAACAACCTGCGCCGATCGCCCAGGGTTTTGCTCGGCACCTTGACGCCGATCAACAGTGACGGTCAGCCGAGCGGCGTCAGGGAAGCCTATCGGATCTGTCTGGCGCTGACCGACCTAAAGTCATCCAAGGTCCTGGCCACAACCGCCGCACGCGCGTCGATGGCCGGCGTCGATCACACGCCATCGGCGTATTTCACCGACAGCCCAGCCTGGATGAAAGACCCCGCGACCGAAAGTTATATTCAAACCTGCCACAACAGTAAGCCTGGCGACGCCATCCAAACCGCCTACGCCGACGGACTTGGCGCCGGCGCGCTCATCAACAACGCCATCGCCGCCTACGACGCCGGCCGCTATAGCGAAGCCCTGGAGCGCTACACCAGCGCCCTAGAGCTGCCCGCTGGCCATCAACTGCGGGTCTTCAACGGTATCTATCTCGCCAACTTGAAACTCGGCCGGCAGACCGCCGCCGCCGATGCCTTCGGCCGGATCGTCGACTACGGCCTAGCGCGAAATCGCCTGGCGGTGAAATTTCTCTTCAAGCCCGGCACGGTTGCCTTCGTGCCCGACAAGCAACTGAGCGCCCATTATCCCATGTGGATGAAAGAGATCGCCCGGCGCGCCGCGCAGAGCAAAAGCTGTCTCGAAGTGGTCGGCCACACCAGCCGCTCGGGCGCCGAGCCGCTCAATCAGCGGTTGTCGCAACAGCGCGCCGAATTCATCAAGCAACGGCTGCAGAGCGAAGCGCCGCCGCTGGCCAAACGAGTCACCGCCCAAGGCGCGGGCTCGCGCGAGAATCTGGTCGCCACTGGTAAAGACGATCTGTCCGACGCTTTGGACCGCCGGGTGGTATTCAACGTTACATCTTGTGGTGGCTCGCAATACTACTAGCTGACCTCCTATGCCGATCAATCACCCGGTTAGGGCACAGCTGACTTTCGAATATAACTCAGCGCGAAAATGCGTTCTGGCAACGCCCTCAAGTTGGCGGGAAGCTCACTCCAACTCGGTACTCCAGGGTTCGCTAACAAAAACTGCCCCAAATCGGCCTACACGGCGGACGAACTTAGTGGCCTTGCCGTTGCTTATGCTAATCCCGCGAAAGATCTACGACCCAATTGCCAATTCGTTGTCAGAAAGCCGGTTCAGCTTGACGAGAGAACGATGGTGGAAAGGCTGACTTTGCCAAGATGTCACACATGGGAAATCTGCTCGGTGCTGGACTAATACTCTTAACACTGGTCGGGTGTGGCACGACCACCGAGTCACCCGCGCCATCGACCATTAGTGATCCACTTTCTCGGGCAGCCCAACCCACCCTTCCGCCCGTATCCACGGAGGAGGTCGCCCCCCCAACACCTAAGGCGACAGAGACGCTGCCGCCTTTTGACGAGGGGCTACGCAACGCCACCACCCAGCTGCTGTCCCAAGCTAAGCTTGGAGCCGGCAAGCACATGCTCGTGATTAAACCATTTATCGACGGCACCGGCGCAACTCAATCGATAGCGACCAGGGCGATGGAAGCGCGCCTGGGCGATCTCCTACGCACAAAGCAACCACGCTTGGTTTTCCAACCGTTTACCATGGCGGGCGTAGATCTAGCCACGATGGTCATAGCCGGTACCCTCACACCGGTCCCTGCCGAAGGACAAGCCGACGGGATGCGAAACGCTTATGCAATTTGTTTAGCGCTCATGGATACTAAGTCGAAGACCCTGCTTTCCCGGGCGGTAGCGCGAGTCGAGCGTTCCGGCGTCAATGCCACACCGACGCCCTTCCATCAAGAAAGTCCGGTGTGGATAAAAGAAGAAAGCAGCAGCTTATATGCCAAGACATGCCAATCCACCAAGCTTGGCAGCGCCATACCCGCGGCCTATTTCGACAACATTCAATCCACGGTGGCCATTGACCAGGCCATCACCGCCTACGATTCCGCGCGTTACTCGGACGCGCTAGAACGATTCTCACGCGCTTTTGGTCTCCAGCGCAACGATCCCCTACGGGCCTACAATGGCCTCTACCTAACTTATACAAAACTCAACCGCAGCGCAGCCGCTGATAATGTACTGGCTAAGTTGATCGATTATGGCTTCAGCAAAAAACATTTTGCGATAAAGTTTCAATTCCGTCCTGGCGTCACAGACTTCGCCGTGGATAAATCGACCAGAGCCTATGACTCTTGGCTGAAAGAGATCGCCAAGCGCGCGGTCCAAGGTGAACACTGTCTCGCCATCACTGGCCATACCAGCCCCTCGGGTCACGAACCGCTCAACGAACGGCTCTCGCTGCTACGCGCCGAGCTCGTTAGGAATCGCCTAGTCGCGGAAGCACCGCCGCTGGCCAAACGGATCACCGTCCAAGGCGCCGGTTCGCGCGACAATCTGGTCGGCACCGGCAAAGACGATCCGTCCGACGCTCTGGACCGCCGGGTGGGTTTCACCGTCACCAGCTGCGGCCGCAGCTCGCAGTATTACTAAACATCCCTGCCTGCGATCTTCCACGCCCTGGCGCCTTCACCGCGCTAGGGCGTTTTTGTTTGCGCTCGACAATTGTCTTGACGCTCGCCTCCCACCTCGACTAAGTTTTCCTTACCGATTCTATGCGAAATAGCGCGGGAGTTAGCAGGAGGAGAACATGGCTTCGAAACTAACAACCAACCGCTGGCGGCAGCTGCTTGCGGGAGGGTTCATTCTGCTCGCTGGCGCGAGCCAACCGGCCGGCGCCGCCGATAAGATCAGGATCAGCTACACCTCCCCCGGCCCGCAGCATGGCATCCTCTGGCTCGGCGACACCGCCGGGCTGTTCAAGAAAAACAATCTCGATCTGGAAATCATCTACATGCCGGGCAATATTTCGGCACCGTCGCTGATCGCCGGCGAAGTGCAGTTCGGCCAGATGACCGGCGCCTTGATGTCGCCGGTCCGCTTACAGGGCGGCGACCCGGTGATGCTGGTGAGCATCCAAGACATGCTCGACGACCGGCTGATCGCCCGGCCGGGGATCAATCGTGGAGAAGATCTCAAAGGCAAGCGCATCGCGATCTCGCGCTTCGGCGCGGCCTCGCATATGCGCGTGCTCAACATGCTGCCGCGCTTCGGCTTGAGTGAAAAGGACGTGACCTTTTTGCAGCTCGGCGACACGCCGGTGCGGATCACCGCCATGGTGGGAAACTCAGCCGACGCGTCGAGTTTTTCGCCGCCCGATCATCTGGCGCCGCAGCTGGCCGGCATGAAAGTGATTCTCAACATGGCCGAGCTGAATATTTTTTATCAGGGAACTGGACTCGTAGCGACGCAAAGATATCTCGCCAAGAACCGCGACATCGCCCGGCGCATGGTGAAAAGCTACGTCGAAGCGATCCACATCGTCAGAACCAATCCAGAGGTAACCAAGCAGGCTTTCGTGAAGTACCGCAAAACCAAAGACCCCAAGCAGTTGGAAGACGCCTACCAGACCCTGCGCGACACCGTGAAGCAAAAGCCCTATCCGAACATGGAATCGTTCAGGACCATCTTCAAAGATGTCAGCGACCGCATCCCAGCGGCCAGAACGGCGAACCCGAGAGAGTTTGTCGACACGAGCTTACTCGATGAGTTGGACAAGTCGGGATATATCGACGGGCTGTACCGGTAGGGCGAAAAGATTGGAGTGATGGAGTACTGGAGTGTTGGGTTCGGATCCCATCACTCCATCACTCCATTACTCCAACACTCCATCACTCCCATCTTCTCTTCCCCTACTCCACACCCAGGAGCTTTTTCATCCGCGCGATGATGTCGGCGGGCTGGTTCATAACCTCGCGGACGATTTTTTCCAGCTCCTCGCCGGTCACCGGGTCGAGATCGAAGTTACGCTTGTCTAAGTCGGCAAGGAATTCCTTGTCCTCCATGGTTCGGTTAAAGGCGTCGCGCAAGATTCGCACACGGTCGGCGGGAACTCCCGGAGGCGCGAGCATGGGCCGACCCAGGGCGCCGGAAGCCAACATCACATTGGCCAGGCGGCGTGAGGCTTCGGGAGTTTTATATTTGTCCATCAGCTCCCAAACCGTCGGCGTGTCCGGCAGTTTGCTATCGCGTTTTTTGCCGGTCTGAATGATGTTGCGGACGAAACCCTTCTTGCGCCAGGTATGATAAGGCTCGCGCGACAAAAACGCTTCGATGGTAAAGGACCGGCAATGGATCTCGCCGCGCTCGACGGCCAAGTCGATCTCCGGCCCGCCGGGATAGCCCTGGACGAGATTGAATTTAGCGCCGAGCAGCTCTTCAAATAATTTCGGCAGATAATAGGCCGAATCCGATGTCCCCTGGGCGCCGCAACGCGGCGGCTCCTTGGCGTTGCGCACGTCTTCGATGGTCTTGTAGGGCGTGTCGGCGCGCATGTACATCTGCGACTCGCCCTGCACCGGCGAGCCGATCCAGACAAACTTCGCCCAATCGAACTGCGCTTCCTTGCGCCCGACCAGCTGGTCGAAATAGAGCGTCGGCACGATCGAACCGATGATCGTCAGCCCATCCGGCTTGCTCTTGGTGTAGACATAATTGGCCGCGATCAAATGGCCGGCGCCCGGCATATTCTGCACCACCATGTCGGGCTTGCCAGGAATATGCTTGCCCATATGCTGGGCCAACACCCGCGACCACTGGTCGTACAACGCGCCAGCCGTGGTGCCGGCGATCACCGTGATCGTCTTGCCTTTGTAGAAATCGGCCTGGGCATAGAGCGACTGCTCGCCAAAGTGAAGGCCGGCCAGCGCTATGACCACGGCGACGATGCGAAATAACTTCATATTGAAACCCCTTGTAACTGAAAAGACACAGAATCAATCGCGAAGATAATCAGTTTCTTGAGCAATTGAAAGCGTGCGTACCGCCACGCAAGGAGTTAGAACAATCTACACGCCCAGTTGCCACCGCCCCAATTGTCGACGCCGCCGATGATCATATCGCGGGCGTCGAGGGTTAAAGCGTTGGCCGCTGGTGTGGTCGGCGCGCCGGGGTAGGTCAGGACGCGGATGTCTTGGTAGGGCCCGACCACTTTCGCCGCGGCGGGCAATTCGATCCAGCGGTCGCGGCTGCCGGTGCTGACCACGGCGTTGGCCGCCGCGTCGTAAAACAGCAGCGGCGAATCGACGCCGTCCTTGCCGCCATACTCGTAGGTGACCAGCACGGTCTTGATGCTCAAGCGCTCGCAGGCGCGGATGGTCAACATCATTTCGACAAAGGCGTTGCCCGAACCGAGCCAGGTGAGCAGCACCGCATCGGCGCCAAGACTACGCGCCAGGCGCGCCGTGTTGTGCGCGACCACTTCCTTGGCGTGATGGGTCTCGTAGGAAATCCGCTCCAAGATCACCCCGGCGAAGTCTAAATCGCCGGCCGCCTGTTGGCGGTATAACGCCAGCGCCAGCGGATGGTTCTGCCAATCCCAAGTCGTCGGATAGTAGCCGATGCCACGGGTGCTGTTCATGGTCATGGCGCCGTCGAACAATTCGTTGGCATGGAGCGCCGTCGGCAACGACTCACGCATCGGCAGGCCGTAGTAACTGACCCCGGCATGGGGCTGCTGCGCCTGGGTGATGCAGCCTTGGATTAAAACTACCCGCGGCCGCGCGCCAGTGGCGGTCGGCGTGGCGAAAACTTCCGCGCGCGTTGGCGCTAAGTCTTTAGTCGTCTCGGCGAGCTTGCAAGCGACTTGAAACGCCGCCAATTGAATCGCCTGGTGCGCTTCGAGCTCGCCCAAGCCGGCGCGAATTTCCAAGATCAACACTAAATGGCGCAGCGCGCTGAAGCGCGACACCGCCGCGCCAGCGCCCGACATGTCGAGGATGGCGCTGCGCTCGACGCCGGTGCCGGCGCGTATCGTTCCTTCATAGGCCGCCGTCGCCAGCAGCGTCATGCCGGACAGCCGGTGTGTCAAGCCATCCCCGACGGTCGCCACCGGCCCGATGACGCCGGGAAACACCTGTGCGTCGGCGCCGAACTTAATCCGCGGTTCGATGACATCGCGGATGCCGGTCACGCGCACCGCGTCGCCGGGACTGACGACATCGAAGCGCACCGCAGCGATGCGCGGATCTTGCGCGACCAGCCGAATGAGATCGGCCTCGTCAATTTCCAACAAACCCGCTTGATAGCGATGAGTGGCACCAAGACGAATTTGCCGCACGGGAAATTCCGCTAACGTAAGTTGCATTGGCATTGTTTTGACGATGTAGGGGCGAGAAATTTTCGCCCCTACGCCGGATGGCGCGAATCCAATCAACCTGGCATTTCGCGATCGGGGTATGAACCCCGCTCGCGACCAAAGGGGATGCTCGCCCCCTTTGGAAACCCCATTTAGTTGTGCCCGCCGCAAGCAGCGGGGAATATTAAATTAAACTTGGCACCCTATCGCTTATTGGAAGAACCCTTCTTTGTCCAATTTCCGCACGATCGAATCTTCGATAACATTCACCGCCTTGAGCTGGCGGATTTTTTCATTGCCGAGGCCGAGCAGGCGGATGGCGTTGTTGATGCCCTCGACGTTAGGAAACAGCCGGCGCTCGTAGACGTTGCGAATCACTTCGTAGCCCTCTTCGGCGTCTTCGGGCCGGACGATTTGCAAATTTTTCGTCAGCGTCCTGACCACCGCGGCCTTATTCCCCGGCCGTTGAATGAACTCGATCGCTTCGCTCAAAGCGCGGATCACCTTCTCGGCGATCGCCGGGTTGGCGCTCAAGTAACTGCGCCGCGCCGAGATCGCCGTGCTTTGAAACGGCACGCCCAACTTGGTCAGGTCGGCCATCACCCGAAAACCCTGCTTCTTGAGCATGTTGGCGTAGGCATACCCGGCGTAGGTGGCGTCGATGCTGCCCAACATCAAGGACTGCACCATCACTGATTCGTCGCCGACGATGCGCAAATTGATGCCGTCGCGCTTAGGATCGAGGCCCCAATGTTCGAGCACCAGCTGGGTGATCATCCAGACGCCGCCGCCGATGCTCTGGATGCCGATGTTCTTGCCTTTCAAATCGGCCGGCGACTGGATCGCCGGCGACGACACAATGGTGCCGTTGAGTTTGTTGGCCAGGCCGGCGATGAACGCCAGATCGAGGCCGTTGGCGATGGCGCCCAGGATCGAACCGTTGGCCGAACCCGAGTAGAACTGCGCTTCCCCCGCCGACAGCGCCGACAATGCGACCGCGGCGTTGCGCATGTAAATTAAATTCACGTCGAGATCGTACTTGCGAAAGAAGCCCTGATCGCGCGCCACCAATAAAGCGCCGGCGCCGCGCTCGTTGAGCGAAGCGTAGGAGATGACGATCTTGTTAGGCACGGTCGCCGCACCGGCCAATTCCAAAGCGGCGAGAAAAGCGACCCCTTGCAACGCCGAAAATATTTTGAATCTTTTCATCATCGCTCCAGTTCGGTTAGTAAGCGGAACAGTTCCAGCCGCCCCGTCCCCAATAATCTACGCCGCCGAGAATCATATCGCGGGCGTCCAGCGTGAACGGGCCGCGCGCCGGGGTCAGCGGCGCCCCCGGATACGTTAGGACTTTGATCGCTTCGTAGGGGCCGACGATTTTCTCCGCCGCCGGCAGCTCGATCCAGCGGTCGCGGCTGCCGGTGCTGGTCATGGCACTCGCCTCGGCGGTGTAAAATAGCAAAGGCGAATCGACGCCGTCCTTGCCGCCCAATTCGTAGGTGACCAGAGAGGTTTTAATGCCGCGCCGCTCGCAGGCGCGCAAGGTCAGCATGACGTCGACAAACGCGTTGCCCGAACCGATCCAGGAAACCAGCGCCGCGTCGGCACCCAACATGGTCGCCAGCTGCGCGGTATTTTGCGCGATCACTTCCTTGCCATGATGGGTGTCGAAGGCGATCCGTTCGAGGATGACGCCGAGAAAATTAACCGTGCGCCGGTGCTGGCGGTAAAGACCCAAGAGCAGCGGATGATTCTGCCAATCCCAGGTAACCGGGAAATAGGCCAGGCATCGAGTAGCGTACATCGAGAACGCGCCGTCGAGAAACTCGTTGGGATGCACCGTAGTCGCGAGTGAATCGCGAATCGGCAGGCCGAAGTAGCCGACGCCGGAGTGCGGATTGCCGGCATCGGTCAAGCAGCCTTGAATGAGGAGAACCTTCGGCAGCGTCGGGTCGGCGCCGCCCAATTCGAAGACTTCAACTTGCGCCGGCGTCAAGCCGATGGTCACTTCGGCCAAACGCTTGGCGGTCTCGAAGGCGGCGCGCTGAATGATCCCATGGGCGGCGAGTTCGGATAAACCCTTGGCCAGACGCAGATTCAACACCAAGCCGTTGAGCGCGCTGAAGGGCGAAGCCGCCGCGCCGACGCCCCACATGTCGAGGATCGTACTGCGCTGCACGCCGAGACCGGCGCGCACCATGCCCTCGTATTCGGCGGTGACGAAGACCGCCATGCCCGACAGCCGGTGCGTCCGCCCCTCGCCCACCGGCTCCACCGGTCCGAGCACGCCGGGAAACACCTGCCCCGAACCGCTGACCTTGACCCGCGGCTCGACGACATCGCGAATGCCGGTGACGCGAACCTTTTCACCCGGCGACACAACGTCGAGCCAAGCCGCCTCGATGCGGCTTTCCTGCAGCACCGCCTGCTCGATCGCGGATTGGTCAACGGTCAGTTGCGTTGCAGAATAATCGAACCGATCGGCGAACTTAATCGCCGATACCGGAAACTCGGCGAGTTCAAGACGCATGATGGACCAAGTGAGAATCGAGGTTGCTGATCATGATGACGTTCATAACGAATCTCTGTGCTCAGAACCCAAGGGATATTTCACCACGAAGTGTGTCATGAGCTTGCGCACGCCTACAAACAATGAAAATCACCGAAGACGCCTCCAAGGCCCATTTACTCGATCTGTCATTCCCGCGCAGGCGGGAATCCAGGTGACGGACAAAGTCCGTCATACCGGCGAAGGCCGGTATCCAGGTGTGGCGGAGCGGGTATTAGCCTGGATACCCGCTTTCGCGGGTATGACGGAACAGATCCGACCATCCAGCGCATTTGTATTTACTAGGGAGACACGAAGGTTCCGGATAATTAAATTTCCCCGTCCTAACTTTGCGCCTTTGCGTCTTTGCGGGAGAATCCAAATCTTCCGATCACGAGCCACGAACACGACCACGACATTCCTACGTGCTCGCCGCGATCTTCGGCGTGAACACCGTCGACGATTCGACTTTCGCTTCGAGCGCTTTCAGCGCCGTCGAGACAATCTCGCGGCGCAGCTGCGCATCGAGCGCCGCCGGTAGGCTCGGATCGCCGCAGGGATGGGGGATCGCCACCGCTTTGACGATGCGGCTGGCGCCGACCTGCTCGGCCACCGGATACATCGCACTGATCATCGCTACTGGGAGATTTGCCCGGTCGAGTTCTTTGCTAATCACAGCGCCGCTGCGACTACAGGTGCCTCAGGTGGCGACCAGTAAGACCGCTTCGACGCCGTCCTTTTTCAGATCGGCGGCGATCTCCTGGCCAACCCGGCGCATCACCGCCGGCGAGCCCTGGTTGCCAGGGATAACGTAATAGGCCGGATAAAGTTTGCCGCGGCCGATCCTGCCGTCCGCTTCCAACGACCGCAGCGCGTCGAGCGGCATGCCGTAGTGCGGGTTTTGATTCATGAAGGCGACGTTGTAGCCGCCATGCACCGCTTCCCACTTGCCCGCTTCCAACGATTGCACTTCGGCGAAATTGTACTTGCGCCAAAAAGTATTGCGGTAAGTTTTGAAGCCGTCGGGATTGCCCCAGGGCACCACGCCGCCGGTGCAGATCACCGCCAGATTGGCGTTGGCCGAATCCGCCAGCGGTGCCGCCGGCTCCACCTGGTCCCACACTTCCATGGGAATCTCAGTGGTGAACGGCTTACCGTCGATCTTGGCGAGCAGCATCTCGATAGCGCGATCGGCGCCGCTCTTATCGGTTCGCACCAGGCGGCGAATGCCGCGTGGCAGATAACCTTCATCCGCCGCCGGGCCAATCTCTTCGCCGTTAGCGAGGCGGCAAGCAAATGGCGCCATGGCCGTCAAAGCCCGCGCCATGCCCGAGGCGGTCTCCGCCGTCGGCAGCAAAAACACTTTGTCGTTGTGATAATCGCGGTAGACGCCGACGCCGGGATTTTCCGGCTCCATGCCGGTGACGCAGCGCAGCCCGAGCTTCTCACTCAGCATCTGGCAAATCTCTGCGCAGGCGAGCCCGTAACGGCCAGCGTTGAACGCCGGTCCGGCGACCACGACATCGGGTTTTTGTTTTTCCACCGCAGCGAGCAGCGCCGCCAGCGCGTCGTCTTTATGCTCGTGAAAATAGTTATCGCCAAAGTAGACGGTGGCGACCACCTGGCCGCGCTCGCCCAGCTGGGTTTGCAGCCCGCGCGCCGCGCCGATCGTGCCTTCGCTCACGCCGACCGGAATATCCGCCTTGTCCTCACCGCCGATGCCGGCAAAAAATTGATTTAAAATATGAACGATGCGAATCATAAACCCTCCTTCTCCATCCGAACTTCGTGCCCTTCGCGCCTTCGTGGTGAGCGCCTCTTCCTCACTGCCCTTCGATCTTGCGCACGATGCGATCGTCGACCAAATCTTCAGCTTTCATCTTACTATATCGCGCATCGGCTTTGCTCAAGACGCGCAGGGCGTTTTGCATCCCCTCGCGGGTCGGCGCCACCCGCCGATCGTAGAGCAGGCGCATGCGGTCGAATAGCTCGTCGGCGTTGGTATTGGGCGACATGCGCAGCCATTTCTGCGTGCTGCGCACTACCACGGCTTGATTGTTCTTGTCCTGGACAAAACCCTTGGCTTTGACAAACGCGCGCAGCGTACGCTCGACGACATCGGGAGAGTTGGCGATGAAACCGCGCCGCGCCACCAGACCGGTGCCTTGATAGGGAATGTTGAGCGTCGTCAAATCAACGAGCAAACGCGCGCCGGTCTTTTGCAGCGCGCTGTTATAGGCATAGCCCCACACCGAGCCGTCGATCAAATTCTGCGCCATCGCCTGAGCCAACACCGATTGGTCGCCGATCACGCGCATCTGAATCTTGTCGCGCTCCGGCACCAAGCCCCAATGATCCAGCGCCATCATGGCGAACATCCAGATGCCGCCGCCGATGCTTTGCACGCCAAGCGTCTTGCCTTTAAGATCGTCGGGCTTTTGGATTTTAGGATTGACGTAGAAGTAGCCGTCAAGTTTATTGATCATGCCGGCGACCCAGACCAAGTCCAGACCGCTGGCGATGGCACCGAGCGCCGACGCGGTGGCCGATACGGTGTAAAATTCCGCCTCGTTGGCCGCCATCGCCGCCACCGCCACCGGCCCGGTGTTGACCTGAATAAGATCGGCGTCCAACCCCTGCTCGTCGAAAAATCGTTGATCCTTGGCGACGAAGAACAGTCCCATGCGCTCGCTGAAGTCGGCGAACAGGATCCGCACCTTCCTGGTCGGCGTCGCCGCCGATGGCGCGGCGACGAAGGTGAATAGCGACAGGAAGGCAATCAAGATTGCTGTCAAGCGAATCTGCCCGCGGCGTGAATGCGACATATGCTTTCTCCCCATGATCGACTCCAGCCCGTTGAATAACTCCGCCGCGAACTCAATGCAATCACGGTTTCAACGCTCCGATGGCGCTGAGCGTCCGGCGCACATCTTCAATCGCCTCAGTCGTCAGCGGCACCTGGGGCGGCAGCGGCGCGCCCACCGCGTAGCCTTGCAGTTCGAGTGCGCCCTTGATGCAGGCGGCGAGGTTGTACTTGGCGAACGCTTGGTTGAGCGCCCACAGCGGCCGCTGCAACTCCATGGCGCGGCTCCAGTCGCCGCGCCGGCATGCCTCATACAACTCCACGCTCTGGCGCGGCGCCACGCAAGCCGGCCCGGCCATCCAACCGACGCCGCCGATCAACATCACCGTCGCCGGGATATGCGCCGAGGCGGCGAAGACTTTCATGCGCCCGTCGACGAGATTCAAAATCGATAACAGCCGCCCGGTGTTGTTTGACGCGTCCTTGATGTAACCAATGTTAGCAATCCGACTCAGCCGGTCGATCACCGGCAAGCTTAAATCCGAACGCTGAAAGTTGGGATTGGTATAGAGCACCACGGGCAGCGAAACGGCGTCGGCGATCGCCGCGAAATAGTTGAACACGCCGTCATCGGAGAGCGGAAAATAAGCTTCGAGGATGGCGAGAATCCCGTTAGCGCCCATGGCGGCAAACTCGCGCGCCTGCATGGTCGCATCGGCAATCGTCGTCGACGCCACGCCCGCCACCACCGGCACCCGCCCGCGCGCCGCGTCGATGACGACTTCAACAACCCGTCGCCGCTGCGCCCAGGACAAGTAAGCAAACTCCCCCGTCGACCCCAGCGGCGTCAACCCATGCACGCCGGCGTTGATTAAGTCATCGCAGAGGCGCGCGAGAACATCGGCTTTGACGTTGCCCGAAGCATCGATGGGTGAAACCAGGTAGGGAAAAACTCCGTGATAATCCGCGTGTGCCATATTACATCACTCTTCAGTTGTCGGACCGGTACAAAGGGAAAGCGCAAGTGAAGTATAAATCTTCGTCTATCGGACTCGAATCCGGTGCGATTCTACCAATATCAACTTGCCGCGGTAGTCGCCTTGATCCGGATGGCGATCCATGTAGGCCAGCAATCGTTTCATCACGGCCGGAATGATCTCTGGACGATTCCGTAATTGAATCGCGATAATGCCGTTAAAATGTGACGGTGGGTAAGTAACGATGTCAGCGAAATCGCCGTTGAGGGATAGCAAAATCGATCCTAGCCGTTGAGCGTTGGCAATGACCTCGGTGTCGTCAGAGTTCTTCGGCAGGTAATTTCTCAATACCAAGACATCATGCCCGGCATTGGCAAGTGTTTGTATGATCTCCGTTGGAACACAATGATCGGCAAAAAGGCGTAGGCTCATCAGCCCGCGAGCTCGTAGTCAGCCAAATCGCGGGCATAATCAAGGCAAGCGTCGATTTGCTCAGAGGTCAAATCCGGAAACTCCGCGATTATTTGCTCCTTGGTCCGCCGGTCCGCGAGATAACCAAGTATCAAGCTAACGGGAATTCGCGTGCCTTTGATCCGGGGTTTCCCCTTCAGCACCGTAGGCGTGCTTTTGATGTGATCTTGCCATCTACATTTCATGGATACACTCCACCCTGACCGATAGACAGATCGCTCGACATGACAAAATACTGTGTCGTTTAAACCCAACTGTCAAGCTCAGACGCCCGACCTCTCAAAGCCCCAGCTTTCATGCCAGCGCACCTGATGGATTTTCATCGCGCCATTCAGTCCAGCGTTACCGGCCATGCGCGCCAAGTCCTCGGCGTTCTCGGGAAAGTCACAGGTGCGAATGTGATCGATAAGTCCGGCCAGCGCCGCCGCGTCCAAGGTCTGACAGCGACTACCGAGCCAGTCGCAGTAACGGTCCAAATAAAGTTCGCGAGATTCGCCGCTGGCGCGAAAAGTATCGATGACCAACACCATGCCGCCATCGTTCAGCCTCTCGGCCGCCTGCTGGAAGAAAGCTCGCTTATCCGCTGATAATAAATGATGCAGCGCGAAGCTGGCGACGATCAAGTCAAACTTTTCAGCTTCGCATCGCAATCCGGCGCGCAGATCAGCGCGCTGTAATCGTACGGCGCAGCCAAGACCGGCCAGATTTTCCCGTGCTTCTGCCAGGGCGATTTCCGAAAGATCGTAGCCAACATAGCGACTAACCGCGCGGCCGGCCAATGCCCGCGCCAAATGGAACGCATTGCCGCTACCAAGATCGAGCACCGCGAACGGCTTGTGCTCGAACCGCGCCGCTAAGTACGCCGCCACGGCGCCAAAGATATCGTCGTGATGCATGTAGTTGCGCGCCAAGATTTCCGCGTAGGCCGACCACTGATCGAAGAATTCGTTCTTGGCAGCGTTCATCCGGCCACCCAGGCCAACAAGCGCAGCAGCAATACGATGGCGAGCGACACCAACAGAGCGAAATTCGGATAGGCGGTCAGTCCAAAGCCCAAACCGCGCCCCTCGGCGCCGCGCGCGTAACCGAGGGTGAAGAGAATCCGGCCGATGGCGAACAACACCGCCGCGGCGGGAATGACGCGCAGCCAGCCAAGCGGCAGCGCCACCGCGGCGATCGCATAGGCGCCCAGCGCCAACAGGCATTGCTCCAAAGTATTCTGCAAGATCGCGCGCAGAATTTGAATTCTCGCCGTCCCCACCGTGAGCCCGCTGCCGTCGATATCCTCCGGGGTGGCGAAGCGATGATTGGCGACGCGCGCGATCGAAACCAGCAGCGCTAATAACGGCAGGATCGCCCACCGAAGAGTCCACGCCAGCCGCGCGCCGGGCTCATCGGCCGGCAACGCCGCCGGCGGAATCAGCGACGACAATCCGAGCGCCGCCAGGACGATGATCGTCGCCAAGCTCACGCTCCGGACTACGGCCATTTGTTTTGGGTTCACGATTGATACTCCAACGTCAATTCACCGAAGCCCATCCTACGCCGCAACCGACATCGGCCGCAATATCGCCCATTCCATCAAGTGATGACATCCAGGGATTTTTTAAGTAGAGTCACCCAGTGGTAGGCGGGCCGCCGAGGCGACCGAACTGCCGGAAAGTTACTGGAGGCTCTCACTTGGAAACCGCGTCGCGTGAATTTCAGATCATGGTCAAGACCATCGGGGCGATCTGCAACCTCGATTGTCATTACTGCTACTACCTAGAAAAAGAAGAGCTCTATCCCAAAGGCTCCAACTTTCGCCTCGACGACAAGACGCTGGAAGAGTACATCAAGCAGCATATCGCGGCGACGCCGGGGGAAACCGTCAGCTTCTCCTGGCATGGCGGCGAGCCGACGCTTTTGGGCGTGGAATTTTTCCGCAAGGCGGTGGCTTTCCAGAAACAATATCTTCCCGCCACCAAGAAAATCATCAACGGCATCCAGACCAACGGCACGACCATCGACGAAGAATGGTGCGAATTTCTCGCTAAGGAGAATTTTTACATCGGCCTCAGCATCGACGGCCCGCGCGAGCTGCACGACCACTACCGGGTCACCAAGGGACAAAAGACCACCCACAAGCAAGTGGTCCAGGCCTTCCACATGCTGCGCAAGGCCAAGGTCCACGTCGATCTGTTGTGCGTCGTCCATGACGTCAACGTCAAACATCCGACCCAGGTCTATCGCTACTTCAAGGAGATCGGCGGCCAGTACTTGCAGTTTCTGCCGCTGGTGGAAAAGACCGGCGATCCGAAGAACCCGGTGCACAAACGCTCGGTGCCGTCGGCCGCCTACGGGAGATTTCTAAACACCATCTTCGACGAATGGGTGCGCAACGACATCGGCAAGGTATTTATTCAGCTGTTTGACGAGTCTGTGCGGCCGTTCTTGGGCATGGAGCACGCGCTATGCATTTACCGTGAGACCTGCGGCGACGTGCCCGTGGTCGAGCATAACGGCGATTTTTACTCCTGCGATCATTACGTCCTGCCGGAATATAAAATCGGTAACATCCACGAAACTCCCTTGGCCGAGATGGTCGACGACGCCAGGCAGCGCGACTTCGGCCAGAAAAAATGGACCAGCCTGCCCAAATACTGCCGCGACTGCGAAGTCTTGAGCATGTGCAACGGCGGCTGCCCCAAAGACCGCATCATCAAGACGCCGGATGGCGAAGAAGGTTTGAATTATCTGTGCGCCGGGTTAAAAGGATTTTTCACCCACAGCAAACCCTACTTCCAAGAGTTCGCCAAGCTGGTCGAAGCCGGCGAGCCCATTGAAAAACTCATGAGCGTCGTGCGCGCCGCCGAAGCCAAAGCCTCAGTGCCCCAAGCCGGCCGCAACGACCCCTGCCCCTGCGGTAGCGGCAAGAAGTATAAACGCTGCTGCGCCGGCGCCGCACGCGCGGGCGCGTGAGGGAGATTGTGTTCGTGGTTCGTGATCGTGATCGTCTCGGAACCACAGCGGATCTCATCCTCCGAGCCACGAGCACGAGCACGAACACGTAGCGACGAAGGAGCTAGCCATGACCCTGTACGACGACATGATGGAAGGCGTCATCGACGTTCACTGCCATATCGATTTCGAGTTTTCCGCGAAGGAGCGCAAGCGCGAGCCGGAGTTTCTCTGGATCCCCAAGGCCGATGCCATGGGCATGCGCGGCGTGGTGTTGAAGTCGCACTGGTGGCCGACCGCCAACGTCGTGCCCTATATCGCCGCGACGACGCCGAGCAAAGTTGAGATTTGGTCGAGCGTGGTCTTGAACGCCACCGCCGGCGGTCCGAGCCCATGCATCGTCGAAGCCTGCGCCGAGCTCGGCGGCAAGATGGTTTTCCTGCCGACCTGGAGCGCGCGCAACGACGTCCAACACAAAGGCTTCAGCCACCGCATTCAAACTTATTATAAAAGCCACGCCACGCTGGAAAATCCCAACTATTATTTTCTCGATGATAAAGGAAAACTGATTCCACGCGGCCATGAAATCATCGAAGCGTGCAAGTCTCACGACCTCACCCTCGGCATGGGGCATGTGTCCTGGCAGGAGTCCCTGGCGTTTATCGCCGCGGCGCGCGACCTGGGTTACAGCCACCGGCTAGTGATCAACCACGCCCAGGCGCATATGATCAACATGCCGGTGGACGCGCAAAAACAGGCCGCCGACTTGGGCGCGTTTGTCGAGTCGTGCTGGAATGCGTTGGCACCGGGGCGACTTGACCCGGCACAGTTGGTCGCGCAATTTCGCGCCGTCGGCCTGCACCAGATCGTCGCCAGCACCGACTACTTCCGCCCTTACAGTCCGAACCCAGGCGAGCTGTTTAGAATGTACTTAGGGATGTTGCACGAAGGTGGTCTGAGCAAAGGCGAAGTTAATCAAGTGGCGGCGATCAATCCAGCCCGGCTCATGGGACTGGCTTAACGAGAAATCGCCGCGGCGCCGCCGTCCGGTTCATGCCGGCTTGAATAGCGCGCTTTCTTCGTTGAAGGCTTTGGCGACATCCTCGACGGCTTTGGCGATGGCTTCCTCGCCATCCAACTGCCAACGCTTTATCGCCGCCTCCGGCGGCACCGGCGCCACCGCGAAAAATCCCAATTCGGCTTTGCCGCAAACATATTCCGCCACCGCGATCAGCCCCGCCAACTCGTTATTTTCGTCCGCGCCGACATCGCTATGATGATTGAGCGCCGCTTGGGGAATCTTGTCGTCGAGATTCCACTCCTCCAACAACCTCATGCCGATAAGCGTATGATCCATGTCGTAGGCCTCATGCTCTTTGTCGACCATCTGACCGCCGCCTTGGAGCATTTCCTGGCCGATCATGGCAAAGCCCTGGGGATCGCCGATGACAAAAATCATTTGCCCGACGTCGTGCATCAGGCCGGCAAGGAACGCCATATCGCCGTCGCGATAACCGGCTCGTTTCGCCAATAAGCGCATGGCCAACGCCACCGCCAAGGAGTGATTCCAAAGTTTCTCCGAGGTCTTGTTGCCCTTGAGACAGAGACTATGGGTGGCATTAGCGAGGACAATGGTGTTGAGCGCGCGCAGGCCCAGGACTTTTACCGCGGCGGCGAGATTATTCGGCGGGTTGCGCAGAGCGAAGATCGGCGACCGCGACACCGCCAACACCCGGCCGGACAGCGCGGCGTCGTCGGACAGGAGACGGCACAGCTTCTCGACATTTAAGTTGGGGTCCTGAATCATTTGCAGGACCTTGCCGGCCACGATCGGCACCGCCGGCAACTTGTGGTTATCGATGACATCGCGGAAATAATTACGAACCTTGTCGCGCGCCAAGGAGGTTGCGGAGTTTGGTAAAGTAGATTGCATAGCCATGCCCCCTAACATGTTCAATCGGTGCCAGGGGGCAGGAGCTTAAGCCGCCCGGCGAGAATCTCTCAACCGAGGATCGCCCCGGCGCGATCGCACGGACGCGGCAATCGAATCGGCGAGCTCGGTGGGATGAATTTAGAGAGCGCCCAGGCACTTAATTTTCTCGGAACAGCAGATTTTCCTGCTCGAAGGCGCGGCGCACTTCCTCGACCAGTAGATTGAGCGAACTTTCGTCCGCACAGCCAAACGCATGGAGCTGGTCGCTGTCCGGATGGAACACCTCGCCATAAAAGCCTAACCCAGCTTTGCCGCAAAGGTAATCCGCCATGGCGACCGTCGACGCCAGCGATCCGTTGCGACTTTCCGTGCTATCGTGATGGGCGATCACGGCTTCGTTAACTTGCTCGTCGAGATTCCAGTGGTCCAACAAGGCGAACGCCACCGAGGCGTGATCGAAGCGGTACAGCGCCAGCTCCTTGAGGTTCAGCGACTCGTCGGACTGCTCAACTTCGCTGATCAGCTGGGCGAAACCGCGCGGATCGCCCTCGCACAGAATCATGTGGCCCATGTCGTGCAACAAGCCGGCGAGAAACGCCATTTCGGGATCGTCCATGCGACTGCGCCGAGCCAAAATGCGCGCCGCCAAAGCGGTGGCCAGGGAATGGCTCCAGAGCTTGTCGCCGATCTTGCTCTTGCGGGTCATGAAACTTTGCGCCGCGGTGGCAATGACAAGGCTGCGCACCGCTTTGTAGCCCATCACGAGCACCGCTTCGTGAACGGTGCTGGCGCGACGCCGTTGGGCGTACAGCGGCGAGCGAGCGAGCGACAGCGTGCGCGCCGCCAAAGCCGGATCGTCGGAAATAAATCGCGCCAGATCGCGGGCATTGAAATCCGGGTCTTTCAAAAGGCTCATCACCTTGGTGACGACACCGGGTGCCGACGGCAGTTTATGGCGTTCCTTAACCTGATCGATATGCTTACGCAGGCTCGCCGGGCTGTGGCGATCGAGTGAATCGGTTTCCATAGGGTTCCCTACCCGTAATCATCGGCCCCACCGTGACAATCCTTTAACGCCTTCGGTCACAATCCGATGGGCGATACCGCCTCCCGCTACACGATGCGCCGGCCGCGATAGACCGTGACCGCCGAACCTTCGGCGACAAACGCCGACGATGGCGCCGCGCGCAACACCTCGGCGAACTCCGCGCCGTAAAGCGCCGTCACATCGCACTCCAAGCGCGCGCTTCGAGCTTGCCAGATGCGCCACGTCGGATGATCGACGCGGTACTCCACGGTGCCGCCGCCCCGTTGAGCGGAATAACCCCAGTAATGCTCGGCGATGAATTCCTCTGCCGACCCGGCGACGAAATTATTCGGCGCGCCGGCGGTGACCACTTCGAGAAACTGCGCGCGCTTGTGCAAGGTCCAAAAATATTTCACCGATTCGAGGTTGGTCGGATCGCCCGGCGAGCGCAGCAGCGCATTACCGGTCGGCAAGGCGACGTAGTTCTCGTTGTAAAGCCA
The DNA here is from genome assembly GCA_945889495.1 of Syntrophobacter sp. SbD2. Taxonomy (GTDB): domain Bacteria; phylum Desulfobacterota; class Binatia; order UBA9968; family UBA9968; genus DP-20. The sequence goes on from CAMDBU010000015.1 coordinate 40,686, forward strand.
GCGCGCCACCCAGGCGATCGCCGGCCGCGGGACAATTTCTTTGATAAACACCACGCCGCGGCGCCAACCATCCTCGGCCTTGCGGCGCACGTAGAAACGTAAATTGATCTCTTCGAAGTTTTGATGAAAAGGGATCGCCAATCCCATCACCCGGGTTTTTTCGAAGCGAAAACCGACCATGCTGACGAAGGTCTTGTCGGTGAAGCTATCGACCTCGGTGCCACGAGGCACCCACGGCCGTAAAATTTCGCTGTCGATCTCATAGTTGAGTAACGCCAGATGGCGCCACTCGGCGGTGAGGACCGGCTTACCGAACGGCGACGTAATCATGATTTTAAAATATAAGAACTTGAGCGCTGCCGCCAGTGGCGCCGAACCACGCGTAACGCCATAGGGGTTTCTGCGTATTTATTACCGCGCAACCTGCGCGCAAACCAATTGGACAAAACTTGCGGCGACATATCGGCGCGTTGCCGGTACTAAGCGAATCCGTAGGCACTCTCACACCATGATTATTGACACGCAAATCGAGGACCGCATCTCCAGTACTATGCCGACAACGGGATGAAACTTCGCTCCCATCTGTTCTGGCTCGTTCTGCTCGCCGTCGTGCCGGTGGTACTCTTCTCCGCCGTCATCGTCTATTACCTGCACCGCCAACAGTTGGCCGTGCAGCAAGCGACCTTGGTTGACGCCGCTCAGGCGCTTTCTCTCGCTGTCGATAGAGAGCTGAACGTCTCCACCCGCGCGCTGCAAGTGCTGGCGACTTCCGAGTATTTGGCACAGGACAACATCGCAGCCTTTCACGCCCAGGCCAAGCGCACCTTGGCCGCCCATGGCGCCTGGCAATCTCTGGAGCTGATCGACCGCGATGGCAACATGATCGCCAACACGCGCGCACCCTTCGGCAGCCCGCTACCGCGCACCGGCGAATCTGGCATGATCCGCAAGGTAATGCAGACCGGTCGCCCAGCGGTTGCCAATTTGTCGGTCGGCGGGATCGCCAAATCGCCGATTGTCAGAGTCGCGGTGCCGGTGGCTCAGGATGGCGCCGTGAAGTTTGTCCTCAGCGCCGTCGCATCGCCCAGTTTCTTGTTGACCTCGCTATCCGACCAGCTGCTACCGACCGGTTGGATCGGCACGATCATCGATCAAGACGGCAAGATTATCGTTCGCACCGACAAACCCGGCCAGTTTGAAGGTTGGCCAGCGCCGCTCCAACTGGGGCAAAAGATTCGTGACTCACCCCGAGGTGCGGTCCAAGATTCCATGATCGACGGAATTGCCGTCGTGCGTGGCTATCAGCGCTCCAACCTTTCCGGCTGGACCGTCACCGTGGCCCTGCCGGTCGCCGAATTCGAAAAGCCTCTGTACCAAGCACTGCTCTACACGGCCGGCACCGGAATCGGCTTTCTCGCCTTCGGTTTAGTCCTAGCCAACCTAGCGTCGCGGCGCATTGCCCTTCCCATGGCTAACCTGGCCGAGAGCGCGCAAGCGATCGGCCGGGGCGAGCTTACACCGTCCGACCCCAGTGCCGAGGCGGTTGCGGAGATCGAAGCCATGTCCCGCGCACTGGCCCAGGCGGCAGCCAAGCGCGCCCAAGCCGAGCACGCGCTGCTGGACGCCATCGAGTTCAATAAACAAGCTATCGCGGCGATTCCCGACGGCGTCTGGGCGGCAGACCGGGACATGCGCTACACATTATGGAGTGAAAATCGTGCCCAGCTAACCGGCGTCCCAGCGAGCGAAGCTCTCGGTAAGCGCGTCGGTGAACTTTTTCCGACACGCGCAATTCAACTCCAAGTCGAGGATCGCGCGCGGCAGGTTTTAGACGGCCGAACGTTGGTCGCGCCTGACCATTTGATATCCAGTCGATACCCCAATGCATCGCCGCGCTGGGTATCGACGACGCTTAGCCCGCTACGCAACAGTGTGGGCGAGATCGTCGGCATCCTCGGCGTCACCACCGACATCACCCAACGCAAGGAGGCCGAAGCCGAGCTCGCCGACAGCGAAGCGCGCTTCCGGGCGATCTTCGATCAAGCGGCGGTGGGCGTAGCCATGCTCGACTCGAACAGCGGCCGGTTGCTGCGGGTGAATCAGAAATACTGCGAGATAGTCGGGTATAGCGAAACCGAACTGCTCGAACTCGATTTCATGCGGCTCACCTTGCCGGAAGACTTAGCCGCCGACTTGGCCGCCATGGAGCAATTGAAGTCCGGCAGGCGCCGCGAATTCACCTTGGAGAAACGTTTGGTGCGCAAAGACGGCCGATGGGTCTGGGTCAATCTCTCGGTATCGGCCATGTGGCCAGCGGGCGCAGCGCCAACCACCCACATCGCCGTCATTGAAGACATCTCGGCGCGCAAACAAGCTGAGTCCGAAAGAGTCCGCTTGGCCTCGATCATCGAAGCGGCGCCCGATTTTATCGCGTCCGCCGACCTCCAGGGCCGGCCGATTTACCTCAACCCCGGCGGCAAACGGCTCCTGGAATTCGATGATGACCGGCCATTGTCGGATCGGCGGATGAAGGATCTCCATCCTCAATGGGCCGCCAACCTGGTCGCCGCAATCGGCCTGCCAACGGCGCTGCGCGACGGCCACTGGAGCGGCGAGACCGCGCTGCGCACCGGTTCGGGACGCGAAGTGCCGGTGTCGCAAGTGATCATCTCGCACAAAGACTCAACCGGCCAACCGGATTATTTTTCCACCATCATGCGCGATATCGGCGAGCGCAAAGCCGCTGAGGAAAAACTCGCCCACACCGAGAAACGCTTCCGCTCCCTGATCGAAAACAGCGCCGACGGCGTGGCTCTGCTCGACGCGCAGGGAACGGTGAACTATCTCAGCCCATCGGCAAGCCGCATCACCGGACGCGGGCCAAGCGAACGCGTGGGAACCAGCACGGGCAATTATCATCACCCCGATGACGCATCGATCATCCCGGATGCTATTGCCGCGTTGCTCCGCGATCCCGCCTCGATCCAGCGCGTGGAGTTCCGCACCCGCCACCAAGACGGCTCTTGGCGCTGGATCGAAGCCACGCTCACCAATCGACTCGACGATCCGGCAGTCCAGGCGATCGTCAGCAACTACCGCGACATCACCGACCGCAAGGAGGCCGACGAAGAACTGCACCGAGCCAATGAAGAAATTCAAAAACTCTACGAAGTCGCCCGCGGCCTCCATAGCAGCGCTGACTTGCAAACCATGGGCGAGGCGATTCTCAATCAGGCCCTGAGCTTGAGCGCCTGCGATCTGGGCGTCATTCGCCTGCGCGAAGACGCCACTGCGCCGATCCGAGTCATCGCCCGTCACGGCTACCGCGATCCGCGAAATTTGCAGCGCCACGGCAGATCGCCGGCCGGGCCAAACAGCGATGGCACGAGCCGTCCACGCGACCGCATGCGCGTCTTCGAGCTGCGCCAGACTGACATAGTCGAACAGATCGAAGCCGATGAGCGCATGGCGACCTTTTACCGGGAAGGCATTCGTTCGCTGATTTCGATTCCCGTGACCCTTGGCGATATCACCCACTGCATCTTGCAGTTGGGTAGCCGAACGGCGCGCCGCTTCGAGCCTCGGCTGGTGCGGCTGCTGGAAACCCTGGCGCACGATTTCGGCATCGCGGCGCAAAAGGCGCGGCTGCTCGAACAAACGCTGGCCAACCAGGAGCGGCTGCGCGAGTTGTCGCGCCGGGTGGTCGACGCCCAGGAAAGCGAGCGGCGCTACATCGCGCGCGAACTGCACGACGAGATCGGCTCGCTGTTGAGCGCGCTCAAGATCATGATCAAATTGGACGGCGGCGAAACCGCCCAGTCGCTCGCCGTGGTCGACGAAGCCTTGGCAAAAACCCGCGCCATCGCCCAGCACCTGCGCCCGCCCATGCTCGACGATCTCGGTCTCGCCGCGACCTTAGCCTGGTACGCCAAGGAATTTACCGCGCGCAGCAAAATCTCGGTCGAGATCAAAACCGATGGCATCGACCGGCGCTTCGGCGGCGACCTCGAGATCGCCGTGTTTCGCACCTTTCAGGAAGCCTTGACCAACGTCGCCCGTCACGCCCAGGCGAGCTCGGTGGTGGCGGTGTTTAGCGCCGATGCCAACCTGCTGCGCGTCACGATCATCGATAACGGCGTTGGATTCGATACCAAGAAGGCTCTCGAACGGCCCACGAGCAGCGGCCTGTCCGGCATGCGCGAGCGCGTCGCCGCCCTCGGCGGCCGGATCGAGATCAGTCGGGACGAAAGTGGCGGGACCGCGGTCGATGTCGAGATCCCGTTGCAACGCCAAAATGATGAACCAACTCACCAGACAAGCGAAACTCTACAATGAAAGAAAACGCGCAACCGATAACCATCGTCGTAGTCGACGATCATCCAATCGTCCGCGGCGGACTGCGGGCGCTGCTGGCGACCGAACCGGAATTGCAAATCATCGGCGAGGCGGGCGATGGCATGGAAGCGCTCCGTGTAGTCGAGCAGACCCGGCCCGCCGTGGTCATCACCGATATCACCATGCCGGGGTTGAACGGCCTCGACATGACCATGGAATTGACGAAAAAACTTCCTGACGCCAAGGTGATCGTGCTGTCGATGTACACCAACGAAGCGTTCGTTGGCGAAGCGCTACGCAATGGCGCCCAGGGTTATATTATCAAGGACTCCGCGCTCACCGAGCTGGTTCAAGCAGTACGCGAAGTCGCCGCCGGCCGTCGCTATCTTAGCCCGGCCATCGACCGGCAAGTCATCGACCAAGAGAGCGCAGACGCGAGCCAGCAATCCTGTCAGGGGAACAACAAGCTCACCCCGCGCGAACGCGAAGTCTTCCAACTGGTGGCCGAGGGGCTGACCAACAACGAGGTCGGCAAACGGCTGTTCATCAGCCCGCGCACCGTCGAGATCCATCGCGCCGCGATGATGAATAAGCTCGGCCTGAAAAACCAAATCGCCTTGGTCACCTACGCGGTCAAACGCGGCATCATTCAAATTTAACCCGCAGCGCCCCCGTCGGCGCGCAGTTCACGGCGGTGCGAAGAACAGGTGGGAATCCGTACAGACGCGAGCTTCCCGGCCCAGTAAAATTTTCTTCAGCTGGATGTCGCCATCGAGTCCAACGCGGGAGAAGTTTTTATGGCTACGGAAAGACCGAAAAGAGCGCTCTTGGTGGAAAAAGACTCGATCGAATCGATCACCACCGAAGTCATCCTCCAACACCTGGGATTCCAGGTGCAGCGGGCCAAGCAAGGCATGGAGGGAGTGATTAGAGCGACCTTTGACGTTCCCGATTTGATCCTCATGTCGATCGACATGAACTGCGGCGACAAGCCGGCCATCGACGCCCTGCGCGCTCAGAACCAGACCGCCAACACCTGGACCATCGCGATCATGGAAAAAACCTCTCAGGAATTTGACGAGCATGTCCGCGCCCTGGGCTTCGATGGCCATATCTGCCGGCCGGTTGGTCTGCGTGACTTAGAAGACGCGATTCACTGCTTGGGCCAGAATCGCGCCAGCCCACTGCGCTAATTCAGCCTGGGCGTAAGCCGCATCCCAACGAGGCGGTCTTGGGATACCGATTAGCCGTCTACGGCCCCGACAATTTTTCCCTCTTAGTCCGCCCGCGATTGAACTGTGTAGAATTTAGTCAGGCATGCGCCACGATAGCGGTTAGTTTCCCATCAGCAAAACATTCTCGCGGCCGAATTCAGCGGTGAGATCTTCGATGGCGCTTCTCAGCCCGGCGCCGTCCGCCCAACCCAGGGCTTGCATGATATCGTCGCTGGGCCGGTCGATCGTCGCATAAAAACCGAAGCCCGCCGCCGCGCTGAGATAATCGGCGATCTCGATAATCGTCGGCAGCAAACTGATCCAGTGCAGCATCGGCGTTTCATGGTGCGAAAGGATCGCCTCGCCAATGTCGCCACCGATATCCCAAGCCTTGAGCAAGCTCCGGCCCATCCCCGCGTGATCGAGTTCGTAGGCGGCGCTCTCGATGGCGGTCCACGCCGCCGGCTCGGTTTCCAATCGTTTCGCCATTTGCTCGTAGCCGGCGCGGTCGCCGTGGAGCAGGATCATTTGCCCTATGTCATGCAACAAACCGGCAAGATAGGCTTCCTCCGGCGCGCTATAACCGACGCGGAAAGCGATTTGCCGCGCGGCCAATGCCACGGCTACCGAGTGGGACCAAAGTTTTTTGGAAATTTTGCTGTCCGACAGCAGCAGGCCTTGAGCGGCGGTGGCCACCGCGATCACCCGAAGATTCTTAAAGCCGATCACTTTGATCGCGTCCAGGAGCGACGAGGGTGGGGTCCGTTGGGCAAAATAGCCGGAGCGCGACATGGCGAGCACCCGGCTCGCCAAGGCGGGATCGTCGGCGATGACCCGAGCCAGCATGGCAATGCCGACGTCGCCGTCGCGAATCAGTTTGATGACTTTCGCCACCACCAACGGCAACGATGGCAATTTGTAACCGTCGAGGACCGCGCGGAAATACTGACGAACTTTCTCCCTTTCTTGAGGCGCCGGCTCGGCATTGGAGATCATGAACAACTCCGCTAGATGAACTTGAATTTCCTGGCTAGACCCAAGACGACCTCGCCGCAACTAGGAATAAGCCTGGATAGAATGATCTATCGGCGTAGTGTTTATAAACTTGAGTAATTCGTCGTGGCGGGAAATCTCGGTCTGGGCCGGCCGGCAACCGCCAAGGTCAGTTACCACCCTAAAGCTTTTCGTCGTCGCCGATCACGTCGGTGACTAGATCGCGGATCAACGGCCGCTTGGGCAGCGGCTCGACGATGGTTCGATCCGGCGATAGTTTAGCAGTGCAGGTGTATTCGACTTCGCCGTTGACCAGCGCCATGCAGGTCTTGCAGGCGTTGGCGTTAACGCAGCTGTAGCGGATCGCCAAGCTGCTGTCCAAATGCTCGCGAATCCAGCGCAGCGCATCGAGCACCGACATGCCCTCTTCGTAGGGCACTTGGAAGTCGTCGTAACGGATCGCTGCGCCGGGAGCGCCGCGGCGGATGTGCAGGGTAGCGGTCTTGTTTGCCGGTGCCATTGCCATCAAGCCTGGAGCCGTGCCGGTGCGATCCAGCGGCTTAACAATTGGTCGTTCTTCAATTCGACAACTTGATTTTTCAAGAGCCCGTCATCGGGTGCGGGAAAATCTTCGCGCTGGTGCGCACCGCGGCTTTCATTACGGGCGAGCGCGGATTTAACGATCGCCGCCGCAGTGATCAGCATCGCGCGCAACTCAAACCAATCCTGCATGTCGAGGTTGAACCCACCGGCGTTGCCAATACGAAGTCCGGGCAATTGCCGCTCCATCGCGGCGATGCGTTGCGCGGCCACCGATAACTTTTCGCCGGTGCGAAACGGTCCGGCGCTCTCCCACATGAGTTTTTGCAACTCGGCTTGAACGGAGATTGGAGTCAGCGCGCCTGGGGAATTATTGAAGCAGCAACCCTGCAAACGTTCGAGCGCCGCAGTCGCCACGGTATCGTTCCAAGGAGCAGCTTGCTGCTTGATCCTTAACGCCGCGCTGGCGCCGGCGCGCTCGCCAAAGACAAACGCTTCGGTGATCGCGTTGCCGGACAAACGATTGGCGCCGTTGGCGCCACCCACCGCTTCGCCGGCGGCAAACAGTCCGGTGACGCGGGTTTCCATGTTGGAATTCACGCGGATGCCGCCCATGTGGTAATGGGCGATGGGACTTACTTCGACCGCTGTCTTAGCTAGATCGATGCCGTTCTCCGCCAAGCGATCGATCACCGGACCGAAGGCGCCGCGCAACTCAGCTTCTGGGATATGGCGAAAATCCAAATAGGCGCCGCCATGGGGCGTGCCGCGGCCGGCTTCGACTTCTTTCAAGATCGCGTAGGCGGCGACATCCCGGGTGGCGTTGTACTTGCCGAAGTCGCTGCTGCCGTAGCGGTCGATGAATTCTTCGAACTGGCCGTTGAGTAACTTGCCGCCCAACTTATAGCGAAACGGGTCCCACATGATCGGGTCCATGCCGACTAGACGCGGCGCCAAGTGGCCGATGGGAAAAAATTGCACGAACTCCATATCGACCAACTCCGCCCCAGCCCACAGCGCCATGGCGTAGGCTTCGCCGCCCATGTTAGCTGACGCGCTATTGCGCGCGTAGAGTTTGGTCAAGCCGCCGGCGGCGAGGATCACCGCCTTGGCGCCGATGGATACCCATTGGCCGTCGGCGAGGCTCAGCGCCAAGGCGCCGATGGCTCGGCCGTCGGCACAGAGAATTTCCACCGCGGCGAGATTGCTAACCCGCCGAATCGCCGCGCACTCGCCGACTTTGCGGCGTAAAGTCGCCGCCACCGCCGGACCGGTATTGAGAAAGTCGACGTAGCAGCAGCGCTTGACGCTATGGCCGGGCGCCATCTCTTGCTTGATATGGCCATCCTCGCGCGCCCAGCGGGTGCCCCAAGATTCCATCTCGCGAATCCGCGCGGGGCCATTGTCGCAAAGCAAATGCGCCAGCGCTTCATCGCACAGCCCGCGCCCAGCGCTCAAAGTATCTTGGAAATGCAGTTGGACCGAATCCGCTTCTTGCTCGCCCAGCGCCACCGCCACGGTCATCTGCGCCATGATCGTCGCGCCGCCGCGCCCGACCTGGCTCTTGTCGAGAAGCAGCACCGCCGCGCCGTCCCGCGCCGCCGCAATCGCCGCGTACATGCCGGCGCCGCCGGCGCCGATGACCAGAACATCCGTGGTGAGATGAGTCATGGGGGGAGTCGTGTTCGTGATCGTGACTCGTGATCGTTTCGGATTCGGATTAATTCCTAAAGTATTTTACGAGCACGAGCCACGAGCACGAGCGACGATGCTGAGCACGAGCACGAGCCACGAACACGAACCCCTACTGCTGCTCTTGCAACTTCAGCAGCGCCAGCTTCGCCGCTTCCTGCTCGGAAATCTTCTTACTCTTGCCCTCGCCTTTGCCCAACACTTTGCCGCCGACGGTGATTTCGGTGACGAACATTTTTTCATGGTCGGGGCCGGCCTCGGCGATAATCCGATAGCTCGGCGGGGCGTGAAACAGCATCTGGCTGATTTCCTGCAAGCGGGTTTTGTAATCCTGTTGGCCCAACTGTTTGCCGGTAACCTCTAGGAGAAAAAAGCGCTCGACCACGCCGCGCGCGGCTTCGTAGCCGCCGTCACGGTAAACCGCGCCGAGGATCGCCTCGAAGGCGCCGGCCAAGATCGACGGCTTATTCCGTCCGTCGCTGCGCTCTTCGCCCTTGCCGAGGAGCAAGAGCGCGCCGAGATCGATCTCGCCGGCTTTTTCCGCCAGCACGATGGAGTTCACCAGTGCAGCGCGCATGCGCGACAGATCGCCTTCGGATTTGTCCGGATTATACTGCATGAGCAGATCGCTCACCGCCAGATCGAGCACCGCGTCGCCGAGAAACTCCAGCACCTCGTTGTGATCGCCGTGCTTGTGGCGGTCGTAGGACACATGGGTGAGCGCCCGGCGCAACAAGCTCGGATCCTTGAAGCTATAACCCAACTGGCGCCGCAGTAAATCGATTCGCTGGTCGGTATCCATGGAGCTATTACGAAAGGTTCGCGCTGAGATTTGTTTGTTCGACGCGGCCGCGCAGCCAGCCGTTGCGGTACTCGCCCAAGCGCACCGCCACTTCGCGATTGGTCAGCACCGCGCCGTCGATGGCGACCGGCAAATAATTACGGCTAAAGCCGCGACGAGCACCGCTGGCCTTGTCGCTCTTGCCCTCGACCAGCACCGCAACCCGCCGGCCGGTGAAACCGGCGCAAAACTCTTCTTTCTTGCGCGCGCCCAACTCGCGCATGCGCTGCGCGCGCAGTTTTTTCTCGGCTAACGGAACGGGATCGGCCAGGGTTGTCGCCACCGTGCCGCGCCGCGACGAGTAGGGAAAGACGTGAAAGTAGGTCAACGGCAGAGAGTCGAAATATTTCAAAGAAGCGTCGAACTGCGCGCCACTTTCGCCGGGAAAGCCGACGATGACATCGCTGCCGATGGCCGCCTCGGGCAGCCGTTCATGCACCCGCGCCAACAGATCGCGATAGTACGCCGTGTCGTAATTGCGCCGCATCGCTTTCAAGATCGCGTCGTCGCCCGCCTGGGCGCAGATATGCAGATGCGGGCAAATAGTTTGTGAACTGGCCATCAAGTCGAGCAAGCGGTCCGGCACTTCGCGCGGGTCGAGGGAACTCAAACGAATGCGCGACATGAGACCAGCCTCGGCGATCTGCTCGACCAAGGCGGTCAAGTCGAGCTTCGGCTGCAAATCCTGGCCGTAGCCGCCGAGGTGAATGCCGGTGAGAACGATCTCTTGATAACCGGCGTCGGCCAACTGGCGCACCTGTTCGAGAACTTCGCGCGGCATCACGCTGCGGCTGAGCCCGCGCGCGGTCGGGATGATGCAGTAGGTGCAAGTGTAGTTGCAGCCTTCCTGGATTTTCAAAAACGCCCTGGTGTGGCCGGGCAGCGCCCGGGTGCCGAGCACCGGCACGCCGCGCTCGCGCTTGACGTCACTGACCGCAACTTGAGTTTGTTCCAATGGTGCGGCATCGACAAAGCGCAGCAAATCGTCCAGCCGGTTGAGCCCGACGACGTAATCGACGCCGGCGACGCGCGCGACTTCGTCGGGATTGACCTGCGCGTAGCAGCCGGTGACCAACACCTTGGCAAGGGGATTTCGCCGCTTGGCCCGCCGCACCAGCTGGCGCGCCTGCCAATCGGCGCGGTCGGTGACCGTGCAAGTGTTGATCACATAACAATCCGCCGCGTCGTCGAAAGGCACGAAGGAATGCTTGGACTCCAAACGGTTTTGAATCACCGCCGAGTCGTATTGGTTGATCTTGCAACCGAGAGTTGTGATCGCGATTCTCATGATTAAGTTCTTCGGTCCAATGCAAAATGCAGAATGCAAAGTGCAAAATGCAAAATGTTCCGGACCGCCCCACTCTTCAATTTTGCACTTTGCATTTTGCAATCTGCATTTTGCATTCTCATCTCACCGCCCGCTCGATCCATCCCCCGCCGAGGACGCAATCGCCGCGATAAAACACCGCCGCCTGTCCGGGTGTCACCGCGGCGATTGGATCGTCGAAGCGCACGGCGCAGCTACCGTCTGCGTTAGGCTGAATCATGCAAGGCACCGCCTTGGCACGGTAACGAATCTGCACTTCGGCGTTGAACTCGTCACCGCCCGGCGCTTCGATCCAGTTGACCGCGCGGGCGATGAGCCCTTTGCAGCTCAAATCGCTCCTGTTGCCGACCACGACGCGCTTGGCCGCCTGGTCGATGTCGACGACATAGAGCGGCTCGGCGCCGGAAATTCCCAAGCCGCGGCGCTGGCCGACGGTGACGGTGTGGACACCGCCATGTTGGCCGAGCACTTTGCCGGTGCGGTCCACCACTTCACCGCCACCGAGTTCGTTGGGCGCCGCGTAGGTGGCAACCAGCGCTTTGTAATCGCCGAAACAAATATCCTGGCTCTCCGGCCGCTCGGCGGCAGGTAGACTCAGCTGCCGAGCTTTGTCGCGTACCGCGGTCTTGTGCAACTCGCCCAGGGGAAATAACGTGCGCGCCAACTGCTGCTGCGACAAGGCGAAAAGAAAATAAGATTGATCCTTGCCGCCGTCGACGCCACGCCGCAACGTCGCATGGCCGGTAACCGCGTCATGCTCGACCCGCGCGTAATGACCGGTGGCGACGAAATCCGCCCCCTGTTCCTGAGTCCAGCGTAGCAGCGTGCCGAGCTTGAAGTCGCGATTGCACGCCACGCAGGGATTGGGCGTGCGGCCATGGAGATAATCTTGTGCGAAGGGTTTCACCACCGTGGCGGCGAACTGCTCGCGCAGATCGAGCAAGGTGTGCGGAATATTTAAATGCTTGGCCACTTCCTCGGCGCCGCGGTGATCCGAACACACCCGCGGCCCCTGCTCGCCCTCCCACATGCGCAAGGAAACCCCGATGACCTCATGGCCCTGCTCGACCAAGAGCGCCGCGGTCACCGAACTGTCAACCCCGCCGCTCATGGCGACAACGATTTTTTTCTTGGACATGTTCATTGAACCTAAAGTCATCGGGTTTATGCCGAGTGTTTTGTCGATTGTAGCTCGAATCTGAATTCCGTCATTCCGGCGTAGGCCGGAATCCAGGTTTTCCTTAACGCTCCAGCACAAGCGAAGATGGATGCCGGCCTGCGCCGGCATGACGGAACTTCGATGCGTCCGTACCCCAGGTCTTTAAACCGTCTTGAATGCTACATTCATTCGGAAGGGCCCGCCTTATTCTACGTCTTACTGTTGCCTATTGCCTATTGCCTATTGCCTTCTTCACTTTATCACCTGATTCGCCCGCTCCAGCATTCCGAGGGGAATCGTAATTCCAATTTGTTTTGCCGCCTTCAAGTTAATGATGAATTCAAACTTCGTCGCTTGCTGTACAGGTAGGTCGGCAGGTTTCGTTCCCTTGAGAATCTTGTCTACGTAGTGGGCGGCCTTGCGGTACAAGTCATCGTAGTCCGCCCCATAGGACATCAGGCCGCCCTCGTCGACAAACTCCTTCGAAATGTAAATAGCCGGCAACCGGTACTTGACGGCAAGCTCGACGATCCTCTTTCTTTCGGAGAAAAAACCGCGAGTGGCGGTCGTCATGATCGCCTTGACCTGCTTCTGCTTGGCGGTTTGAAAGGCGCTCTCTAAACCTTTGGCGTCGAGTTGAGTCTCGATCTCTTCCAACTTTAGCTTCAGGACCGGAGCCGCAGCCCTGAGATCTTTCAGTTGGGGGACGGCGACCGACCCCCGCAGAAGTCCAACTCGGGTGAGCTTCGGGACGGCGTCCTTGAGTATCTCTAGCCTTTTGGTATTTAGCTCACCTAAACTCGAAAACCCCGTGACATTGCCTCCCGGCCGCGCCAGACTGGCAACCAAACCATCACCCACGGGGTCCGTAGTGGTCGTCATCACGATGGGGATAGTAGTGGTGGCGCTCTTGGCTGCTCTCGCCGATGGCGTCCCCGAGACCACAATTAGATCGACCTTAAGACGAACGAGGTTCGCCGCAAGCTCAGGCAGGCGGTCATTTTTCCCCTCGGCAAACCGGTACTCGATGGTAAAACTCTTTCCCCCAATCCATCCAAGCTTGGTCAGCTCTTGCAGGAACGCCTTCACGAGGACCGCACTACCGGAAGCAGTGCCTGAATCTAGGTAACCGATGCGGAAGATTTTCCCCGCCTGCTGCGCCTCGGAGACGGGAGCAGTTGTCAGCAAGAAAGTTGTCAGCAACCAGAAAACAAATTTAGACTTCATGCTCTTCGTTCCAGTTTCGTTCTGAAAACCGATCGCTGATCACTAGCACCAGATTGTAGGTCGGGTTAGCGCAGCGTAACCCGACAATTCGATTGCCCGTTCCTGATTTAAGATGTCGGGTTACGCCATGCTAACCCGACCTACGACTCTAGCAACTTACTGTAAGTTATCATTCAATGAACCGCGGGCGCAGCATGCCGCGCCCCTACGTCCCGTCCGACCTATTGCCTGTTGCCTACTGCCTTCCGTTCAACCGTCCGTACTGCGCAGCGCCGCCTTGATCCGATTGATCTCTTCGGTCTCCTCCGCGGTCTTCTCTTCCAGCCCGCCTTGGCGGGCGCTCAGATCGTCGACTTTCTTTTCCAATTTCTCGATATAGTCGCCCACCGCGCTGAGCGCTTTGGCGATGGGATCGGGGAGGTCGGCGGAATTCAAATCGATGATCGCCTTGCCGGTCGGCGTATGTTGCGCTTCGACTTTGACCACCTTGCCGGGAATGCCGACAACGGTGGAATGGGCCGGTACCGAAGTGACCAACACCGAACCGGCGCCGACCCGGCTGTGGCGGCCGACGGTGACCGGACCTAACACCGCCGCGCCGCTGAAAATCGTCACCGAATCTTCGATGGTCGGATGGCGTTTGATGCGTTGGGTCGATGTACCACCGAGAGTCACACCCTGATAGATCGTCACGTCGTCGCCGATCTCGGCGGTCTCGCCGATCACCACGCCCATGCCGTGATCGATGAAAAAGCGCCGGCCGATTTTCGCGCCTGGGTGAATTTCGATTCCAGTAAGAAACCGGCCGACATGGCTGACGAAGCGCGACAAGGTCGTCAACCCCTGGCGCCACAGCGCATGGGCCATGCGGTGCAGCACGATGGCATGAAACCCCGGATAGGCCAGGATGATCTCCAAGCCCGAACGCAGCGCCGGATCGCGCTGCGACACTACCTGGAAGTCTTCTTTAATGGTTTGCCACATTATGGCAGGCACGAGGCATGAGGGATGAGGCGCGAGCAAGATCTGAACTCAGGCCTCGCGCCTCAAGCCTTCCCCCTAGCGTCGCGCATCCTTATACAGCTTGTAATCGATACTATCGACCAGCGCTTGCCAGCTCGCTTCGATGACGTTGTGCGAGACGCCGACGGTGCCCCAGCGGTCTTTGCCGTCGCCGGACTCGATCAGCACCCGCACCACCGCGCCGGTGCCTTCGCCCGACGACAGCACGCGGACTTTATAATCGAGCAGCTCGACCTGCTTGAGCGCTGGGTAAAATTTGGTCAGCGCCCGGCGCAGCGCTTGGTCCAGCGCGTTCACCGGACCGTTGCCCATGGCCGCCGCATGTTCAATATCGCCGTCCACCTCAACTTGAATCGTCGCCTCGGAAATCGGCGCCTCGCCTTCCTTGCGCTTTTCATCGATGACGCGGAAGCCGATCAATTTGAAATTTTTCTTTTTCTTGCCCAGCGCGTCTTGAATCAACAGTTCGAAGGACGCCTCGGCGGCTTGGTACTCGTAACCCTGGCCTTCGAGCTCCTTGGTGCGGCGCAGGACTTCTTTGATGGCGTCGTTTTTATCGGTCAGATCGATGCCGTACTCCTTGCCCTTGTAGACCACGTTGCTGCGGCCGGAAAGATCCGACACCAAGACCCGCTGGCGGTTGCCGACCACTTCGGGATCGATATGCTCATAGGTCAAGCGGTTCTTGATCACGCCGGAGACGTGCAAGCCGCCTTTATGGGCAAACGCGCTATCGCCGACATAGGCCTGGCGCTTGTTCGGATTGATGTTGGCCAACTCGTAGAACAGCTGGGAAACTTCCCGGAGCTTTTTCAACTGCGCCGGCGTCACGCATTTCTTGCCCATCTTGAGCTGCAAGTTGGCGATGACGGAAATCAGATTCATATTGCCGCAGCGTTCGCCAAAACCATTGATGGTGCCCTGCACTTGGGTAACGCCCATCTCGACCGCAGCCAGCGTGTTGGCCACCGCCAGCTCGCCGTCGTTGTGGCAATGAATGCCGAGCGGCGTCTTGACCGCGCGGTTGACCTGGGCCAGCGCCTCGCGAATTTCTCCCGGCAGGCGGCCACCGTTGGTTTCGCACAGGACGATCCAATCGGCGCCGCCGTCCTGAGCCGCCTTGACGCATTCGATGGCGTAGTCGGGGTTGGCGCGAAAGCCGTCAAAAAAATGCTCGGCGTCGAACACCACCTCGTCGACGCGCTTTTTCATGTAGACGATGGAGTCATGAATGATATCGAGGTTGGCCTTCTGGCTAATGCGCAGATCGTCGCGCACATGGAGATCCCAAGTCTTGCCGACCAACGTCACCACAGGAGTATCGGCTTCGAGCAGCATTCGAAGATTGATATCCTGCGACGGCTTGATACCGACTTTCATGGTAGTGCCGAAGGAAGCGACCTTGGCTTTTTTCAGCTTGAGCTTTTTGACCTGCTGGAAAAAGTCGGCGTCGCGCTCGTTGGAGCCGGGATAACCGCCTTCGATGTAATCGATGCCCATCTCGTCGAGTTTTGCCGCGATGCGCAGCTTATCTTCCAGGGTGAACGAAACATCTTCGGCTTGGCAGCCGTCACGCAAAGTCGTGTCGTAAAGCAAAACGTCTTTCATAACTTCCTCTAGTTGGCGATGAAGGCCTGGTGCAACGCGCGCACCGCTTGGTCGGACTGCTTGGCGTCGATGACCACGGAGATTTTAATTTCCGAAGTGGAAATCATCTGAATGTTGACCTTCTCCCGCGCCAGGGTCTGGAACATGATCGCCGCCACGCCGGCGTGGGTGCGCATGCCGACACCGACGACGGACACCTTGGCGATCTCGGTATCGACTCGAATCCCCTTGGCATGGACCTCCGGCAAAGATTTTTCAACGATCGCCAGCGCCTTTTGATGATCGGCCTTGGGCACAGTGAACGTCATATCCGTGGTGCCGTCTTCGCTGGCGTTCTGAATGATCATGTCGACGACGATATGGGCATCGGCGATGGGTCCGAATATCCGCGCCGCCAGGCCGGGCTCGTCGGGCACCCGGACCAGGGTAATCTTCGCTTCGTTCTTATCGCAAGCCACGCCAGAAACTAGTACATCGCTCATGCTGTCATCCTCCTCGACCAACCAGGTGCCTTCGACATCGGAAAAGGTCGAACGAACATGCACCGGCACCGAATATTTTTTCGCGAACTCGACGGACCGGATCTCCAAGACCTTCGCCCCGGTGCTGGCCAACTCGATCATCTCGTCATAAGAAATTTTGCCAAGCTTCTTCGCCTGCGGACAGATGCGCGGATCGGTGGTGAACACCCCCTCGACATCGGTGTAAATCTCACATGCTTTAGCATTGAGAAACGCCGCCAGCGCCACCGCGCTGGTGTCCGAGCCACCTCGCCCGAGAGTTGTGATGTTGTCGTTCTCATCGACGCCTTGAAAGCCCGCCACCACCACCACCTCGCCGGCCTTGATCGCCTCGACGATCTTGGTCGAGTCGATGCTCAAGATGCGCGCCTTGCCGTAAGCGTTATCGGTTTCGATGCGCACCTGGTGGCCCAAATAGGAGCGCGCCGGCTGGCCGATCTCTTTGAGTGCCAGACTCAACAGCGCCACCGTCACCTGCTCACCGGTGGATATCAAGACATCCTTTTCCCGTTCATCGGGCAGCGGCGAAATCTCCTGCGCCAAAGCGATCAGCCGGTTGGTCTCCCCCGACATGGCGGAAACCACCACGACGACGTCGTTACCGGCCCGCTTCGCCGCCGCGACTTTAGCCGCGACGTTTTTGATCTTATCGATAGACCCGACGGACGTGCCGCCGTATTTTTGAACTAATAATGCCAAGAATCTAACCCCGTGAACTATTTTGGATTTTAGATTTTGGTCCGCGGGGCGGCATTTGGATTGGGGGATTCGGACACAACGATGCCAACCATGCAGCGCGAATCGCAACAGCATTCCGACAATCCAAAATCCAAAATCGAAAATCCAAAATCATTTGGCTGTTTTTACCTGCAATGCCTGCAATAACCCTTCATATCTCCGCCCGTGAGCGACAAAACTCAGCTCGCGTCTGTTGCCGCCGCCATGGGCGATGTGAATCTCAAGATGCTCGTCAACTTCGCTCGCTGGCAGAAACTCGAACCATTCGATCAAACTAACGCCGTCGCCGTAGAGATACTCGCGCAGGTTGAGGCTATCGAGTTCCGACTGCTTGCCGACCCGGTAGAGATCGATGTGATAGACCGGCAGCCGGCCATTGTATTCATTGATCAGCGTGAAGGTCGGGCTGCGCACCCAAGCCTCGGCGCCGACCTCGATCCCCTGGGCGAAACCGCGCACGAAACAGGTCTTGCCCGCGCCGAGCTCACCGACAAGGCCAATGATCTCCCCGCCTTGAACCAGCTGGCCAAGCTTGCGCCCGAGATTCTGACTCTGCCGCGGTGTCGTTGTAACTATCATCCAGCCACCCATCTGCACCGGCCTCACCGACTACAACTAGTATATTTTTAAGGAGATTTCGAGACTGGCGTAGATTAGACTGTTTTGCCATGGTCTTAGGAGTTGGTATGACAAGCACCGCTGAATCTGGCACAATGTGGATTCGTGGAGGGCGTTATGAGCGATATCACATTATCGATCCCGGACGAGACTTTGGTGGCTCTCAAGATCAATGCCGAACAGCTGGGCTACGAAATTCGCCTCGCGGCAGCCGTAAAGTTATACGAAGTCGGCCGAATCTCAGCGGGTGCCGCGGCCGATCTCGCCGGGATTCCGAAAACGCTTTTCCTAACCAAGCTGGCGGATTATGGAGTGGATACGTTTAAGTTGACCGAACAGGAGCTTCAACAAGAGTCCCGTCTTGCCTGAGATCATCCTCAATACCTCTCCCCTCCAGTATTTGCATCAACTCGGCGCACTGGCTGTTGTTCCGAAGCTAGTCGGAAGCATTATCGTACCGCCAGCAGTTCACGATGAGCTTAGTGCCGGCCGTAGGTTAGGCCAGACCTGCCAAGCATTCAAAACCTCGATTGGATTTCCGTCCGCCATCCGTCCAGCTCGGTCACGCTTCCCATGGCCACAAACCTTGGCGCCGGGGAAAGACAAGTGCTGACGCTCGCGTTGGAAACCGCCGATGCCATCTGTGTTCTCGATGACGCACTGGCTCGTCGGGTCGCTATAGTTCTAAAACTCCGCATTACTGGGACGCTTGGAATCTTGATCGATGCAAAGCGAGCCGGGTTAATTGAAGCCGTTCGCCCGCAGCTCGACCAACTCCACAGCCTCGGTTTCAGGCTCGCGGCGCATACGCGAGCAGCGGTGTTAAAAATGGCGGGAGAGATCGAGGGTCGACGCTCGGTGCACGAGCCAACAAATTTGAGCGACGTGTTCCAGTTTAATGTTACTGGGTTATTTTCGGAACCCTTGCCAGATCCGCCGAGATTCCATTAGAGTGATGAAGACAGCGGGTGATAGCAAAGAAAGTCTACACGTACGGGTTCCGGACGGCGAACCCTGACCTCAAAATATCCCCAATGGCTTCGACTCATTCCGCAGCTTCTATCTTAGTCCACCAACAACGCCTGTTTGATAAGCTCACGACGTTTCGCGAGCTTGAGCAGCGAATCCAAGCGCTCCATGCGGAGATACCAAAGCGGTCGGCGATGCCTTCGAGATTTTCATCGAGGCCTACTTAGCCACGCAAGTAGCCTTACAGGCCGACAAGGTTTGGCTGGTTGGGCAGGTCCCACCACAAATAAGGCAGCAGCTGAACTTACCCGCCGACTCCAAAGGTATCGACGGCGTATTCCAGACCCATGGCGGCGCGTTGGTTCCCTACCAAGTTAAATTTCGCACTGAACGGGGAACGCTGAACTTCACCGAAGTGGCCCCGTTTCTAGCGATCACCGAGCGGGCCAAAGACCGGATACTTTTCACCAACGCAAGCGCGCTGGCCACCGACGCGGCAAACCGGGACGCGTTGCGGGTGGTCCGGCGTGCCGACTTCCATCAACTGAGCGAGAATGACTTCCAAGTCATAGAGGCATGGTTAAAAGAGCTGCCAGGTCCGAAACCCGAGCTGGTTCCGCGTCCCCACCAGACGGAGGCAATCGAGCAGATCACCGCAGCCCTCAACGTCGACAACCGCAGAGGAATAAGGGGTCAAGTCCGCCCCTAGCAGCCCGTGGTGAAAGTCGAGAATAAAGTGGGTGATCCGTGGTGATGAAGATCGACACTAACGACATAACGTACTAAAGTTTTCTGCATGGCGATGGGAAAACGAAGACACGAAGAGCAGCGAGGGATGTGGGTTGCGGTGA
>CAMDBU010000016.1 GCA_945889495.1 Syntrophobacter sp. SbD2
AAAAACTCCGCTGTGAACTCATCCGTTGTACGCTCATGAATTCAAATTAAAGTCTGCCGCTACCTTTATCAATGCTCACTGCGCTTTCGTTGCGCGAATACTAAATTTGCAATAGGGTTTTTCAGCAGAATCAGTAGTCAGGAGTCAGGAGATCGGCGACCGGACGAAGAGTTATCTCTCGCAAAGGCGCAAAGACGCTAAGGTCGGAGGAGAGATGAAGATTTATGGGTCTAACAAATTTGCTCGAAATGACGGGTTCTGACCCGTCACTTTGCGTCTTAGCGCCTTTGCGAGAAAATAATCCGAATCCGAATCTCTTCGCTCCTGACTACTTACTCCTCACTCATATTCGACCATGAATGCACCACCGAAAATACTCGTTGTCGACGACACGCCGCGCAATGTGAAGTTGCTGGCCGATCTGCTGACCGTGAAGGGCTACGCGGTGATGACCGCGGAGTCGGGCAAAGAGGCGTTGACTAAGATCGCCACCGAGCTGCCGGACTTGGTACTGCTCGACGTGGTCATGCCGGAGATGAGCGGCTACGAGGTCTGCCAGGCGCTGCGCGCGAACTCTTTGACGGCGATGCTGCCGGTGATCATGGTGACGGCGCTCGATCCGTCGGTGGAGCGGGTCAAGGGCATCGAGGCCGGCGCGGATGATTTTCTTGCCAAGCCGATCAATCAGGCGGAGCTGCTGGCGCGGGTGAAGTCGCTGCTGCGGGTTAAGGAACTCCATGACATGGTGCAGGCGCAAGCCGCGGAGCTGGTCGGCTGGAACAAAAACCTGGAGCAGCGCGTTCAGGAGCAAGTGGAACAAATGGAACGGTTGGGCCGGCTGAAACGGTTTTTCTCGCCGCAGCTGGCGGAATTGATCGTCGCCGGCGGTGCTGACGATCCGCTCAAAACGCACCGCCGCGATATCACCGTGGCGTTCCTCGATCTGCGCGGCTT
This sequence comes from Syntrophobacter sp. SbD2, assembly GCA_945889495.1. GTDB lineage: Bacteria > Desulfobacterota > Binatia > UBA9968 > UBA9968 > DP-20. Next base: position 955 of record CAMDBU010000016.1, read on the forward strand.
TACCGCGTTTGCCGAAAGCGCCGAGCCCGAAGAAGTCATGGGCGTCTTGCGTGAATACCACGCGGCCATGGGCCAAATCATTATGGAGCATGAGGGGACGCTGGAGTGCTTCATCGGCGACGGCATGATGGTGATCTTCAACGATCCGCTGCCGGTGGCCGATCCGCAGGAGCGCGCCGTGCGCATGGCGCTGGCGATGCGTGGCCGCTTCGCTCAGTTGTCCGGCGCCTGGCGCAAACTCGGCTACGACATCGGCATGGGCATCGGTATCGCCCAGGGCTACGCCACCATCGGTGAGATCGGTTTCGAAGGACGGAAAGACTACGGTTCCATCGGCACGGTGTGCAATCTCGCGTCGCGCTTGTGCGGCGAGGCCAAACCGGGGCAAATTCTGATCCCGCAACGGTTGTTAGCAAGCATTGAGGATTTTGCTGAGTTCGAAGCCATCGGCGAATTGTCGTTGAAAGGATTCCAGCGCGCGGTTGCCGCCTTTAACATTGTCGGACTCAAGGGTTAGGGACGTAAGGCGTGAGGGGTAATTGGAGAAGATTATCTCTCGCAAAGGCGCAAAGGCGCAAAGTGACGGGCCAGAGCCCGTCATCCCGAGCGAAAGATTTCCGGCTTGTAGTGAAATCTATTTCCTTTTTCTTACCTTGGCGTCTTTGCGCCTTTGCGGGATAAAAATCCGTATTATGGTCCAACCGCGTAACGCTTCCACTGTTGTTTTGCTGCGGCCCGATGACAAGGGCGGGTTCGACATTCTCCTCACCCGCCGGCCGGAGTCGATGCGCTTTCTTGGCGGCTTTTATGTATTTCCCGGCGGTACGGTGCATCGCGGTGATTTTTCGCCGGCGATGTTGGCGCGCTGTTGCAACTTGGACGGCGCGCGGGCGCGGCAGATTCTTGGCGGTCATCACGATGCCGATGAAGCGATCGGTCATTGGGTGGCGGTGGCGCGGGAACTGTTCGAGGAAGTTGGGATACTGCTCGCGGTTGGCGAATCGGGTGAGGCTTTCATCCCGATTGACGCTGCGGCGCGTCAGCGGGTCGAAGTGAAGCGCCAGGCGCTGGTGAAGCAGGAGCTCGACTTCGCGGACTTCTTAGTTTCGGAAAGTCTTTACTGCGATCTGGCCCAGGCGGTTTATTTCGACCATTGGGTGACGCCGGATATGTACTCGATGCGCTTCGATACGCGCTTTTACGTCGCGACGCTGCCGCCCAAGCAGACGCCGCTCCTGCGCTCGGAAGAGGTGACCGATAGTTTATGGATCAAGCCGGCGCAGGCGCTGGCGCGCATGAACCGGCGCGACTTTCCGATCCTGCCGCCGACCACCACGGTGTTGAGCGAGCTGTCGCGCATTCCAACCTGGGAGCGGCTGCGTGAGCGGTTCGGTCTTGAGTGAGGGATGATTCGGAATGATTCTCTCGCAAAGGCGCAAAGACGCAAAGGTGGGAGAAGAGGAATTAGGTCTTTTCCGAACTTAGCGTCTTAGCGCCTTTGCGAGAGATATTCCTGATCTCGGCCGGATTATTGAAAAGCCGTCTTGATTGGGTATATTGACTCGGTCGTCGGTTCACGGCGATAAATTCTACGGAAAGAGGAAAAAGCATCATGATTGAAGTCGGCAAACAAGCGCCTGATTTCGAACTGGTCAGCCATTTGGCTGGCACCAAGTTCACCTTGAATCAGTTCAAGGGGCAAAAAAATGTCATGTTGGTGTTCTATCCCCTGGATTGGACGCCGACTTGAAGCAAGGAGGTCCCGGGACTCGAAGCTCTGAAGAGCGAGTTCCAGGCCTGTGACACCCAAGTGTTGGGTGTGAGCATCGATAGCAGATTTTCCCATGACAACTGGGCGAAGTCTTTGGGCGGGGTGTCGTTCCCGCTCTTACAGGATTTCCATCCGAAGGGCGCCATGGCTGGGCAGTACGGCGCGTTCTTGGCGGAAAAGGGCATCACCGATCGCGCCACCGTGATCGTCGACAAGGCGGGCGTGGTGCGCTACGCGGTTTCCGTCGGCCCGGCCAGCGAGCGCAACCCGAAGGATCTCTTGGCTGAGTGCCAGAAGGTCAGCAAGGGTTAGGTAAATCGGAAAAAGAATATCTCGCGCGAAGAACGCGAAGAACGCCAAGTTCGGAAAACTTTTTTCGTCCTTTGCGGTCTTTGCGAGCTTTGCGCGAGGTGATCCGAACATTTGGTCGCGGCTTCGGTGGGTACCTCTATGACGATGGAACTTTACTTCTACAACGAATGCGGATTTTCCCAGAGCGTGCTCAACTGCATGACCAATCTTCACTGCGAAGATAAGATCGTCAAGAAGAACATCCGGGAAAAAGCCGAAAACGAAACCGAGTTGATTCAACTGACCGGCGCCAAGACCGTGCCGGTCTTGATCGTCGACGGCAAGCCGATCAAAGGCTCCGAGGAGATCAATCAGTTTCTCGTCGGTAAGTTCATGTAGCTATCGTTCCGCTAGATTGGTCAATTGAAGAGGAGAGGGAAGCTATTCCGTCTCCTTTTTGTTTTTTGAGGATTCGGATGGTTGGCCGCAAAGGACGCAAAGGGCACAAAATCGGATAGGAAAATTAACCACGAAAAACACGAAACACACGAAAAGTTGTTTCGATCTCTGCGTTCTCAGCGCCTCTGCGGTGAGTCTTCCGAATCAAAGGCTTGCCTCGGGGGCGGCGCTGGCGTAACCAAGCTGCTATGGCGTTTACCGCGGTCTCATACAACATTCTCGCCACGGCCTATATTCAGCGCGCGTGGTATCCGCGCACGCCGGCGTTGATTTTGAATCCGGCGTGGCGCCTGCCGGCGTTGGTGCAATACCTCGCCAAGCTCAACGCCGATCTGTTTTGTTTGCAGGAAGTCGAGCCGGAATCGTTCGTCGCCTTGCGGGTTTCGCTTAGCGACCTCGGTTATGCCGGCGAGTTCGTGCGCAAGTTGGCCGGGCGACCGGATGGGCTAGCGATCTTTTATCGGAGCGGAATCTTCGATTGGCTCGGGGCGCGGGTTGTCGCCTTCGCCGACGGCGGCGGCTTCGCGCATGATAGCGGCTACGTCGCTCAGCTGGCGAGGTTGCGGCATGGCGATAAAACTCTCGGCGTGATCAACACCCACCTGACTTGGGACCCGCCCAACAGCGCGCGGGAACTGCAACGGGGCTTGCGCCAAATCCAGCAGTGCGTGGCGGAATATCGGCTGACGGCGGGCGAAGCCGATGGCTGGATCGTCAGCGGCGATTTCAATGTCGCGCCGGAGGGCGAACCGGTCGGGCTGCTGCGCCAAGCGGGTTTCGACTTCGCCCACCGCGAGTTCGCCGATGCCGTCACTTGCAACATGGGCGGCAGCGCGCGGATGATCGACTACTTGTTTCATTCAACCGCTTTGTCCGCCGCGCCATCCGCGCCGCGCCGTATCGACGATCAAACGATCTTGCCGTCGGCGGAAGAACCATCGGATCATATCCCGATCATGGCGCACTTCGATTGGCTGGATTGAACCCGCATCGATGTTCAACCAACGGGTTTCGCGTTCCGTCATTCCGGCGCAGGCCGGAATCCAGGTGTGGCGGAGTGGGGGAACGGATGCCGGTCTGCACCGGCATGACGCATAGGTGTTAGGCCAGCTGGTCGAGCTGCCAGGCGGCGCGGATGGCGCGTCATTTTATCCAGTAGCGGTTGGCGAACTCCACCAGGAACCAGAGGATGGCGTAGAAAAAGAGGGCGTAGGAGGCAACTTGATCCTTGCTCGCGTCGGGTCTGGAATATTTCTCCACCGGCAGCGTCAGCGGCGCCGTGAGCACGCCGAGGAACCACAGCAGTTTGCTCTCCGGCTTGCGGCTCAAGCGGGTGACGATCTTATGCAGGGCGAGATAGAAAACCGCCATGGCACAGAGCAAACGGAGCAGCAAGACGATTTTCGCCAAACGATCGATCATATCTTGGACAGTGCGTTGGCGCGCATTGGCATTCTCGCGCCGATAGATTAGCCATACGCTAGTGCACGCTGGCCGGCAACTCGCGCCGGGCGTCGCGTAGAAGCGGTTGACGGTCTAACTTACCTGGCGTAGGTTATCCCCGCCGGACGCCGGAACGAAGCGGCGTGGCTTAAAGGAGTACAAAATAGCCATGGACAACCGCCGCTACGACTATTCACCGATCATTCGCCGGCCGAAAATCGAATGGCCCAATCATGGCCGCATCGCTTTGTGGGTGGCGCCGAATATCGAGTATTTTCATTACGACATGCCGATCCGCGGCACGGGCAGCAGTCATTGGCCCGATGTGCCGGGCTACACGCTGCGCGATTACGGATCGCGCGTCGGCGTCTATCGGATCATGGAGGTGCTCGATAAATACGCCATTCGTGCCAGCGTGTTGCTCAACGCCGAAGTATGCGCGCACCATCCGGCGATCATCGAAGAGGGCAACAAGCGCAAGTGGGAATGGCTCGGCCATGGTTTGACCAACAGCGTGTCGATGCTCGACTACGCGCCGGCGGAAGAGCGCGGCATTATTCACCAGGTCAAAGAGATCATCACCAAGGCCACCGGCAAGGCGCCCAAGGGCTGGCTCGGACCCGGCCTGGGGGAAACTCACGACACGCCGGATCATCTGGCCGCCGAGGGGTTCGAATATGTTTGCGACTGGGGCAACGACGAACAGCCCACCGCGATGCGGGTAAAGAGCGGCCGCATGGTGGTGGTGCCCTACGAACTGGGCGTCAACGACATTCGTGTGTTTCAGCGCGAGAACCACACGCCGGAGCAGTATTACCGCATGCTCTGCGATCACTTCGACACGCTCTACAAAGACAGCGCGTCGGGCGGCCGGGTGTTATGCTTGCCGCTCCATCCCTTCGTCATCGGCATGCCGTTCCGCATCAAATATTTGGACATGGCGCTGGAATACATGTGCTCCCACGAGGGCGTGTGGCGGACGACGGGATGGGAGATCGCTGAGTGGTACTACAAGAATTACTACAAGGATCCGGGGCGATTTGATGGATAGTTGTCAGTGGCCAGGAGCCAGAATTCAGTAGTCGGAAATCGGAGGGCGAGTGTGAATCATAGCAGCGAAAAGAAATTTATCTTTAACACCGTCGAGCGCAACGGCGCGGCGATCGCGACGCTGTGCGATAATATTTTTTACTTCGCCGAGTTGGGCATGCAGGAGTTCGAGACTTCCGGCTTGATGATGGAGTTGTTGGAGAAGGCGGGCTTCTCCATCGAAAGAAATCTTTCCGGCATGCCGACTGGGTTTGTTGCGACTTACGGCTCGGGTAAACCGGTGCTGGCTTTGCACACCGAGTACGACGCGACGCCGGGGTGCTCGCAGCAGGCGGGCGTCACTGAACCGACGCCGATCATCGACGGTGCGCCGGGACATACGGAAGGCCACAACGTCAACGCTGCGGTAATGATCGGCGCGGCCATTGCGATCAAGCAGGCGATGGATCGCTTCGGTCTCAAGGGGACGCTCAAAGTATTCGGCGCGCCGGGCGAGGAGCAGTTGGTCAGCCGGCCGTACTTTGTCCGCGACGGCCATTTCAAAGACGTTGACGTGGCGTTGCACGATCATATTGGCACCGGCTTCGGCACGGTCTACGGCTTGCGCCAGTACGCGCTGATCTCTGCTGAGTTTACTTTCAAAGGGCAGTCGGCCCATGCCGCCACCGCGCCGTGGAATGCGCGGGATGCCCTCGACGCGGTGGTGTTGATGGACATCGGCTGGGATAAATTGCGCGAGCATTTGGAACCCACCCAGCGCAGCCACCGGGTGATCACCAACGGCGGCGACCAGCCCAACGTGATTCCCAACAAGGCGGCGATCTGGTGGTTCTTCCGCGAAGCCACCGCCGAGAAAACCCGCGCGCTGTTCGACAAAGCCAAACGCATCGCCGAAGGCGCGGCGATCATGACCGACACCTCCTATTCCGTCAACGTGCTGAGCGCGGTGTGGCCGACGCGGGCGAACCGGACCCTGGCGGAAGTCATTCAAGCCAATGTCGAACAGATCGGCATGCCGCGTTGGGGCGAGGGAGAGCAGAAGCTCGTCTGCGAGCTCCAGGCCAAGATTAATAAAAAAGCCGTCGGCATGCCGACGCAAATCATGCCGCTCAAGGAATGCGTGCAGTCGGTGTCAGCCAACGACTCGGGCGAAGTGTCTTGGGTCGTACCGACTGGGTTGATTACTTTCCCGTCGAACATTCCAGGGGTTTCCTACCATCACTGGTCCGCGGGTGTGTCGTTGGCGACGACCATCGCCCATAAGGGTGCGGTTGCCGGCGCCAAGGCGATGGCGGCGTCAGCACTCGATCTGTTCATGGATGCAAGATTGGTCGCCCAGGCCAAAGAAACTTTCAAAGCGGAGATCGGCGACACGGAATACCGTCCGCTACTGCCGCCGGATCAGAAACCGCCGCTTCAATTGAATCGCGATTTGATGGAGCGCCACCGGCCGGCGATGCGCGCGCATTATCTGAAAGATAAGCCGGTGTTTAGCTGAGTCGGATCGACGAATCGCTAATCGACTCGTGCCAGTTTACCGTTCGCTGACCTCCGCCACCAACGATACCGTCGAACGCACATCCACCGTGCCCGGCTCCACCGGCGTCGGCGCCGCAGCCGCCATTGCTTCGCCGCGCGCCATGGGGGCGGCGCGGTAGACCGGTTGGAAGCTGCGCTCGCCTTCGGTCACTGAGGCGATTCTGACGATTTTTAGTCCTAGTGACGCGGCGATCGCTTCGGCTTTGGCTTTTGCTTTGGCCGAGGCTTGTTTGAGGGCGTCCAAGCGGGCGGCTTCTTCGTCTTTCAACGTGAATGCCAGCCGGTTGATGTTGTTCGCTCCCGCCTGCATGGCGGCGTCGATGACTTTGCCGACGTCATCGAGTTTGGCCATCTTGATGCGCACGGTGTTGTTGGCTTGGTAGCCGACGATTTCCGGCTTGCCGCCTTGGGGATAGCGATATTGCGGGTTGAGCGCGTAGCCGCTGGTTTTTACTTCATCGCCTTTGCCCAAAAGCTTTTTCACTTCGGCAAGGACGCGGGAAATTCGTTCGGCATTTTCCCGAGACGCGTCGGGCGCGGTGCGCGCTTGGGTGGTGACGCCGATGTCGATCTGCGCTTGGTCGGGCTCGGCGGCGATGGTCGCTTCGCCGCTCACCGAGATCGACGGCGGCCGGGGCCGGTCCGGCGGTTGTTGGGCATGGGCAGCAACGCTGAACGACAAAATGAACAGAGTAAAAAACAATGATGGTTTCATCTGCGATCCTTTCGCTTCGACCGGTGCTTTAAAGGCTACCGCAATATCTCCGTGGCCGCTAGACTTGACGCGCGCCAACGATCAAGTCAAAAATTAGACGCAAACGCGATGAAATCGTTCATTGGCATATTCTTGCTCTTGGTTGTCGCCGGTTGCGCGACCCAACGCGATAAGCTCGTCTGGCGCGTGAGGGATGTCGTGGTCTCGCCGAGTTCGGAAGTCGGCTTGGAGGGACCGGATGGCAACCTGGTTGTGACGGTGCCGACCCGGACCATGCAGGAAATCTTTTTGGCGCATAGCCGCATCAGCCGGACCGCCAACGTGCAGAGCGAGCTTTATATCGCCGCCGGCGACGACCCCAACGCGTTTGCCGGACCGGACGAGAGCGGTCGCGATATCATTGGCATCAACGTCGGCATGGTGAAGTTGGTGGGCGGCGACGCCGCTGTGTACGCAGCACTGATCGGCCATGAAACGGCGCATTTGGCCAAGGGACATGGAGTATCGGGACGGCTGCGTTCCAGCACCTTCGATCTCATCGGCACCATCGTCGGCGCCGGTTTGAGCCTGGCCGGCGTGCCGGGCGGCGGTTTGATCAGTGGGCTGGCATTCGATGCTATCGATTCGGCCTACAGCCGCGATCAGGAACGCGAGGCGGACGCCCTGGGCATCGACTATTTGATCGCCAACCAATACGATCCCCAGGGCGCGATCCGGTTGCACGAGCTATTGATCAAATCCCAAAGCGGCTTTCCCATCCCCTTTCTTTCTAGTCATCCGAGTAGCGATGAGCGGATTGAAAATCTCCGCGCGTTGATCGAGGCGAAGCAGCCGAAGGACAAGGCGGCGCCGTCGGCTTCCGCCCTCGATGGCGAGAGCGCCAAAGAATAGCGCCGCTCGACTATGCGATTCCAAGGTTCAGCGAAGAATCTCGTCTTAAGGCGAGATCTCTCACTTCGTTCGAGATGACTATGTGGCTGAATCTCAGTTGCAGCGTTTCGGCCGATCGTTCAATTGCTAGTCCGCCGCTTTTCCTGCTACACCAAACGGGTGGAATCTTCAGCCGAGTTGGCCCGCAGCCCCGCCAAGCCAAAAATATTTTACGGTTGGTACATCGTCGCCGTCGGTTTTCTCTCCAATGTCGCGTCGTCCTTCGCGCTGGCGAGCACCATGAGCATCTTTCTCAAGCCGCTGACCGCCGATCTCGGCGTGTCGCGCGGCGTGTTTTCCTTGCTGCGCTCGGGCGAAGGGATCATCGCCGCCTGCATCGCGCCGCTGGTCGGCACCATCGTCGACCGCCATGGCGGCCGCTGGTTGATGGTGATCGGCACGGCGATCGTCGGCGTCGGCTATTTTTTTCTGTCTCACGTCGATAGTTTTACCCAGTTCGCCGCCATTCGCCTGACGCTGGTGACCTTGGGCGATTCGATGATGGGTTACATGGTGGTCAACGTCGTCATCGCCCAGTGGTTCGTGCGCCAGCGCGGTCGCGCTCTGGCGTTCTCCAGCATGGGCGTGGGCTTTGCCAAAGTTTGCATGCCGGTGTTGGCCGCCTGGCTGATTCTATCCTTCGGCTGGCGCCATACCTGGTTTATCTTCGGCATCCTCACCATCGTTTTGCTGGTGTTGCCGGCGTTATTGATCATTCGCCGGTCGCCGGAGTCCATGGGGTTGGCGCCCGATGGCGCCAGCGCGGCGGTGGGCGATGTTGACGATTCAAAACCCGACCCACGGGCGAGCGAATTCGGTTCGCAGGACGAGCTCTGGAGTCGCGCCGAGGCGATGCACACCTCGGCGTTCTGGCTGCTGGTGTTTACCTTCGGCATCTCCAGCATGGGCGTCACCGGTTTGAACCTGCATGTCTATTCCTACGTCACCGATATCGGCTACTCGCCGGTGATCGCGGCCACGGTGATGAGCCTGATCGCGTCGATGCAGTTGGCGTCGCCGCTGGCTTGGGGCGTGCTCGCCGAACGGATCGGCGCCAAGCTCGCCGCCACGCTGCGTTTCGTGATTCAAGGCATCGGTTTGGCGATAGCGATTTTGACCGGGAACTTAGTTTGTCTCTACGCCGGCTTTTTGATCTACGGCATCGGTCTCGGCGGTAATATGGTCTTGCCCGACACGCTCTGGGCCGGTTACTTTGGCCGCCGTTCGCTCGGCAAGATTCGCGGCTTAGGTTTGTTGATCTCGCATTTCGTCTCCGCCATCGGGCCGCCGTTTTTCGGTTTTCTATTCGACATCACCGGCGGCTACGGGCTGTCGTTTGCGATCTTCGGCGCGGTGCTAGCGATCTCCGCGGTGCTCAGTCTGATGTTGCAGCCACCGCGGAAGATGGCCCGGGAGTGATGGAGTGTTGGAGTAATGGGTTCCTGAAATTCTGAAACCCAATACTCCATCACTCCAGTACTCCATTCCCCCGTCGCCTTGCCCCACCGTGGGTTTCTCTGGTAGGTAATTGGCTACTTTGTTGCGAAAGGAATTCTATGGTTATCGATATTCACAATCACGTGGTTGCCGGCGAGCAACTGCTGAGCTTTCAAGCCGGCTTGATCAATAGCGCGGGGTTTCACAAACCGCGCGGCAACGTCGTCACCGAAAAACATATTGAGCAAGCGCGATGGAACGGCCATAAGCACGCCGATGTGCTGTCGGAAGTCGGTACCGACTTCGCGTTTATCTCGCCGCGGCCCTACACAATGATGCATTCGGCGAAACCGGAAAAGATCGTTCATTGGTATTGCCAGGCGGTCAACGATGCGCTGGCGCTGCAAGTGAAGATGGAACCCAACAAGTTTCGCGCCATCGGCGGTTTGCCGCAAAACGCCGGCGTGTCGCCGACGAACACGTTCGATGAAATCGACCGTTGCATCAACGATCTCGGCTTCGTCGGTATCATGATCAACCCCGATCCCGGCGAGGGCGACGGCCAAACTCCGGCGATGGGCCAGGAGTATTGGTACCCGCTCTACGAAAAGATGTGCAAGATGGACATCCCCGGCCTGGTCCATGGCGCGAGCTGCAAGAATCCGCGGGAGTCGTTCCACGGCCACTTCATCACCGAGGAGAGCATCGCGATTCTTTCCCTGGTCGACTCCAATGTGTTCAAGGATTTTCCCAAGTTAAAACTAATCATCTCCCATGGCGGCGGTTCGGTGCCTTATCAAGTCGGCCGCTGGCGCTCCCAGCTGCGCGGACCCAACGACACCGAGACATTCGACCAGCGCTTGAAGCAGCTCTATTTCGACACCGCGCTGTATAATATCGAGTCTTTGAAGCTGCTGTTCCGCATCTGCGGACCGGAGCGCTGCCTGTTCGGCACCGAACGGCCCGGCGCCGGCTCGAAGACCGACCCGCGTACCGGCAAGTGGTACGACGATGTGAAGCCCAATATCGACAGCATCTCTTGGCTCAGCGCCGACGACAAGGCGAAGATCTTCGACCAGAATGCGTTGTCGGTGTTCACGCGGTTTAAGAAGTAAGTCGAGGGAGTAATGGAGTGGTGGAGTAGTGGAGTGATGGGGTTCGGAAGGCCCCGCACTGCGCTACTTCATCGCTCCATTTTCATTTAATGCCCGCCAATATCGTTGCGCTCGATCTTTCCGCACTCACCGTCGACCGCCAGGTCGACGAGCTTAAACGCCAATACTTATCGCTGCGCGGCAAGGACGCCGAGATTCGCGCCCGCGTCGGTGCGCTGCCGGTGCGCCAGTATGTTTCGCTGCTGGAGCGCGGCTACCGGGTGCGGCTTGCCCGCGACGGCGACGGCTATTTATTAAAACTCTGGCCCGATGGTTCGACGCCGCGCTCGGGGCTGCAGGGCGCCCATTCGATCGCCTGCCATTCGGATGGCCGGGTTTACACCAATACAACCGACAATCGCGTCGTGGTGATCGACGGCTCGACGCGCAAGGTGAAAAAACATATCGCCGTGGGCGCCGAGCCGTCCCATTTGGAACTGTCCCATGACGGCCAGCGGCTCTACGTCGCCAATAGCGGCTCCGACAACGTGACGATCATCGACACGGCGAGCGACCGAGTGATCGCCACCGCGCCGACGGGCAAGCGACCGCTGCTGCCTTGCGTCGCCGCAGATGGTGCGTTGGTTTACCTACCGAGCGGGCCGGATCGAAGTGTTACAGTTCTCGGTGCCACTGGCGAATTTAAGAAAACTGTTCCGGTTGGTTTGGCGCCCCATGATGTGGCGGTGTCGCCGGACAGCCGTTGGGCCTACCAGCCCAACTCGGCATCGCACTCCGTGACTGTGATCGATGGCCGCGACTTCTCCGTCGCCGCCGAGGTCAAAGTCGGCATCGGCCCTGGCCATATCGTTTTCGATGCCGAGAGCCGGTTCGCCTACGTTGCCAACACGCTTTCCGACGATGTCACCGTGATTCGCACTCAGGACCACCAAGCGGTGGCGACGATCGCTGCTGGCGCCGGCGCGCACTTGCCGGCGCTCAGTCCCGACGGCCGCCATGGTTACGTCGCTAACTTCGCCGCGGACAGTTTGACGGTGTGGGATTGCCGGACCTATCAAGCCGTCGCGACCATTCCAGTGGGAATTTATCCGCACTTCTTCGCCCCGAGTCCGGACGGCAAATGGCTGGTGGTCTCTCACACCGGTGAAGCGAGCATTTGCATTGTCGACGCCCACGAACACGAGCCACGTGCACGCTTATCCGTCGGCGGCGCGCCGGCCCATATCGGCTTCAGCCCCGATGGGGCATTGGCGTTCGTTGGCTGTGAGAGCACGGATCAGGTGGCGGTTGTCGATTTGCGGCGCCAGGTGGTGATCGAGCGCGTGCGCGCCGGCACCGCGCTGCTTTGAGCCGGCTTCGGTTTACTTCCCGCAGATCTCCAGCGCCACCAGTGCGTACATTTTCGCCGCGTCGACGATGTCGTCGATCTCGACGAATTTTTCCGGTGCGTCGTCGGCGCTCTTGCGCGGCATGCCGAAGGTCGCCGCCGGTATTCCTACTTCGTTAAATATATTGATGTCGCGCCACATGCTGGTTTCCGCGGTGTTGATTGGCGGCGTCGGCGCGCCGCGCACCGCTTGGTGCGCCTGATTGATGGCGGCCACCAGCGGCTCGACGTTTTTCCCCTCATAACCTTTGCGGAACATGAAGCATTCCACCTTGGCACCGAAGCCGACGCTGCCCACCACCTGGCGCAGCTCGCGCTCGACCTGCGACAGTGAAACCGGCGGTGGCACGCGGACATCCATATAGATGCTGCAATCGTGGGGCGTGGTGCTGGGCTTGTAGGGCCAGCCGGCGCGGATCGAACCGATGCTGACTTTGGGTACCATCTTTCCGACCGGATAATCGATCGTATATTTTTTCTGGTACTCCACCGCCCAGCGTTCGATGGCCTGGATGATCGGGATCATTTTGATGATCGCGTTGGGACTGTCTTCCACCGCGCCGCGGTCGGGTAGGCGCGGCGTGTAGAAACCTTTGCCTTCCAGGGAGATTTTAAAATAGGCCGCGCCGGCCTCGATCCAGGTGACGCCGAAGTCGGTGGTCTCGGCGATCAGCGCGAAATCGCCGTTGATGCCATGGGCGACGGCGTGGCGGCTGCCGTAACCTTTGCCGACATATTTGGCGCCGCGGAATTCGTCCACCGGTCCCATGCCTATTTCACCCACGACCATGGTCATGACGATGTCACCGGCGAGTTCGATGCCGCTGTTCTTGATCGCCTTGGTGGCGATCATGAAGGCGGCCATGGGGCCGCGGTCGTTTTGCACCGCCTGGCCGAACAGCCGGCGCTTGTTTTCGTCCACCCAGGCGCGCGGTCCCGGTGGTAACTCTTCGCCGACCCGGGTCGGCATGCCTTGCTCGGAGTCCATGTGGCTGTTGAAAATAAATTTCCGCCCGGCACGGCTGCCGGGCAAGACGCCGATGGTGTTCGAGCGCCCCTCGGACACCAGTTGCTGAAATGAATTTTCAAAACCGTTGTCCTTGAGCCAGCGCAGCACATAATCCGCCATCGGCTGTTCGTAACCCGACGGCGCGGTGATGCCGGCCATGGCGACGGCCAGGTCGACCAGCTCTTTTTCGTCGATCAAGTCGACGACTCGTTGTTGTTGGGCGGTCAATGATGCCATGGTGTCCTCCGTGAAAAATTCGCTATGCTTCGATCTAGCACATCTCGATGCGGCGATGCACGGGTTGCCTGGATAACTTTGCGCAGCGACGCAAATGCGCTATTGTCAGGCCGATGGTTTTCAATCCGATTCTGAGCGGCTTGCCAACCGCGCAGCGAACCCTCTGGTTAGAGCTCGGCGCGACGCCCGAGCAGTTTACGTTGTACGGCGGCACGGCATTGGCTTTATATCTCGGTCACTGGACTTCGGTGGACTTCGATTTCTCTTCCAACGCCGCCTTCGATCCGGAGGTTTTAGCGAGCACTTTGGCTTATTTGAAAGATGCCGAGTCCATTCAAGTCGCACCCAACACGCTTACCTGCCGTGTCGACCGCGGTGGACCGGTGTTGGTCTCATTTTTTGGTGATTTAAATTTAGGCCTGGTGGCCGAGCGAGAGCAAGTGGCGGGAACGGGGTTGCATGTTGCTTCGTTGCTCGATCTTGCCGGCACCAAAGCCGCGGTGGTGCAGAAACGAGCCGAGGTCAAAGATTACCTCGATATCGACGCGCTGTTACGCCATGGCATGGACTTGCCGACGATGCTTGCCGCCGGCGCGGTGGTCTATGGGCGGCAATTCAATCCGCTGGTCACGCTCAAGGCGCTGAGCTATTTTGACGATCTGCCCGAACTACCCAACGACGTGCGTTCGCGGCTCCTTGCCGCGGTGGCGACCGTCGATGTTACGCGACTGCCGGTGTTGGCGCCGCACCATCAACGGCTTGGTGGGTGAGCACGATGACCCCCTTACCAATTACAAATGAATTGCTGGAAGTGGCAAGCCGCGTGGTGTGGTACAAAGACCCCGTCGAGGCACTGGCCGATCCCATACATTTCCTTGCCCATGTGATGACCTATGGTACCGTCGAAGATTTACGCGCGGTCACCGACGTCGTCAGCGATCAGGAATTTCGCGAAGCCTTGGAGCGCGCGCCGGCAGGAGTCTTCGATTGCCGCTCTTGGGCCTATTGGCATTTAAAGTTGGGGCGGCTCCCGGTGCCCGAATTACCGGCGCGGCGGTTCGCATAGATCGAGTCAAACCTCCAAGAAATTTCCTTCACCGTTTCCATGGTTCAAAAGTTCAAAAGCTTCCGAGCGCCACCGGCCAATGTAGTTGTGACTTCGCCGGCTGAACGGTACGAGCGGTTTCGTCGGGCACGAGTTGGGCGGCGATGAGTATTGCTGCCGCCTCCGCTAAGCCGCGCAACCGTTGGTGGTCGCTGTCGGTGGCGTCGATCGCGACGTTGATCGTCACCGCCGACACCGGGCAGTTGAGCATCGCGCTGCCGCTGATCATCACCGAGTTCGGCGCCGATTTGACGTTGGCGAGCTGGATCGCGCTGGTCTATGCGCTAATTACCGCTTCACTCTATCTTCCTTGCGGCCGGTTGTCGGATCTGCTCGGCATCGGCAATTTGTTTCTCGCCGGGTTTATTCTCTACGGCTTGAGTTCCATCGCCGCCGGTTCGGCGCAAAATGCCGTGCAGTTGGTGATCTTCCGCGCCTTGCAGGCGGCCGGCAGCGCGCTGATCATGGCGAATAATTTCGCCCTGGTGACGGCGCTGTTTCCGCCCGAGGAGCGCGGCCGGGCGATGGGGATCGCCGGCGGCGCGATCTCGGCCATCGGCTACACCATGGGGCCGGTGATCGGCGGCTTGCTCACTCACAGCTTCGGCTGGCGCTCGAATTTTTTCGTCTCGGCGGTGTTGGCTTTCTGTGGCTTCGCCGCCGCTCGGGTGTTGTTGCCGCCGGAGAGTTTCAAACCGGCGGCGGTGCAGAAGGAGCCCTTCGATCTGGTCGGCGCACTGTCCTTCGCCTGCGCCATTTCCTTGATCCTCTTCGGTCTCGCCAGCGCGCAGAAAACTGGCTGGCAGGCGCCGCTGGCGCTTTTCTCTTTGGTCGGCGGCGTTGCGCTGCTGCTTTTCTTCATCCGCTGGGAGGGGCGCGTCGGCGCGCCGCTGCTCGACTTGGGATTGTTTCGCATCCCGGCGTTCACTCTCGGCAACGGCGCGCGCTGGATTAGTTTTATCGCCATGAGCGTGAGCATTTTGCTGATGCCGTTCTATCTGCAGTTCGCCCTCGGGTTGGATCCGCTGCACGCCGGATTTCTGGTCGTGCCGACGCCGTTGGCGATGGCGCTGTTGGCGCCGATCATTGGCTGGATGTCGGAAAAAGTTGCCTTCGAGCGGCTTTGCGCTTCCGGCATGGCGGTGAGCGGCGGCGCTTTTTATCTGATGAGTCTGCTTACGCCCAAGTCGTCGTCGCTGGAGATCATGGTTTGCTTGGGGCTGGTCGGCGTCGGCATGGGACTATTTCAAACGCCAAACAACAATCTGCTCATGACCGCCGTGCCGCGCCACCGCTTGGGCGTCGGCTCGGCGTTTCTATCCATCGTGCGCAGCCTGGGCTATTCCACCGGCGCGGCTCTGGCGACGACCATCGTCGGCGCGCAATTGACCGCCACCGGCGCGTCGTCGTTACAGTCCTTCGCCAAGCAGGTCGGGACGGCGGCTGGCGATATCGGCTTAGCGGCCTTCATGCGCGGCTTTCAGTTCGCCTGCCTGACCGCGGCGGTGTTGTGTATCGTCGGCGCGGCGATTAGCGCGGTGCGGGTGTCGCGGGATGCGAGCTGAGCCGCCAGAGCAAGGCAAAGAACAGCAGTGCTAAAATTATTTCGAGGATTAGCGGGATCATTTTCGAACTGCTAAAAGCCAACATCGGCACGAGAAAGGCGCTGACGACGATCCAGCAAAATATCGCCATGCGCCGCCGGTCGCTATCCTGAGATCTAGCCATCAGCAGCGCGCCGGCGGGAATCAAGACGCAGAGATCGTAGTAGAGCAGGTGCGGCAGCGTGATGGCGCATAGGCAGCTGCCGATGATCATGGCGGCGGCGAGAGTGCGTAAATAATCGGCTTCTCGCTTGGCGATCCTAATCGCGTAGTAAAAGCCCACCCCCCACAGCATGGTGGCGCCAAAGTAGAGCGGCCATTTCACCGCGGCGCGCTGCTCAAGCGGAAACAAGATCATCAGATTGGCCGGTAAGCCGGTGATCAGATGGCTCGGCACCGTTTGCTGGCCGCTCCAATACATGGCGTCGCTGACTTCATGGCTGCGCAGCCAATGGAGAGTCAACTCCGGTCCGAACAGCAGCAAGGTCGCGAGCAACAGGCCAACGACGCCCAGGCTCATGCCGATAAATGGCCGATAGCGCCGGCCCAAGACTAGCACCAGAGTGACGAAGGCGGCGGCGAGAAAATATTGCGGCTTGAGCAGCAAGAGCGACCAGACCATGCCAGCGGCGAGCGGGCGATGGTTGACCAGCAGGCTGAAGCCCAAACATAACGGCAGCAAGCCGAAAGCCAGTCCTAACTGGCCGGCCCATAGGGTCAGGAAGATCGGCAGGAACAGAAACGCCAAAAAAAACATTTCGCTGGTCTTGGTTTCAGTGATGCTGCCGAGCAGCTGGCAGCACCAGAGCAGCGCCAGCACCGAGATGATCTGCCAGAGCAGCAATGCGACATTAGGATCGAGCCAGCCGAAGGGAGTGAAAAATCCCGCCACCAGCGGAATGTACATGTAGGCGCCGGCGGACTGTTTCGGCAGCTTGGGGAGAAATTCGTGGGTGGCTTTGTCAAAGGGCGAGTTGACGAAGCTTTTGGCGCCGACGTCGGGATAGAGTTCGCCCGCTCGACCTTCGCCGACCAGCCGGCCGGCGATGTAGAAGGTCATGATGAAGTCCGATTCTTGGAACTGCTCGGACTGGGAGAAGAGATTCTTATCGACCAGGAATATCAACACCGCGACGGTGAACGCGGTGGCGAGAAAGATGCCGGCGCGGTAGAGCTTCATGCGGTGGACCGGTCGGGCATTCTGCAAGTTCCGTGAACCGGCTGGCGGGCGGCTAGTTTTCGCCGAAACCGAGCCGGCCGACGAAGGGTAGCTTGATTGCCGGCTTGTAGAAATCGACGCCGAAGCTCAAGCCCAACAGATTGAGCTCGATGCCTTCCTCACGCGCCATGGTCACGCCGAGCACGCCCAGCATCGAGACTTGATAGCCGGTGCCGCTCGGGGCGCGGTCGACGATTGAGCCGTTGATCGGATAGTCCTTGCCGATCGCCGTCGACGGCAGATCCATGCGCAGTTCCGGCACGGCGCGGCCGATGTAGGCGACAAAGGTATTACTGTTGGGGCCGGGCCAGAGCGTGTATTCATTGGGATAAGGATAATTGGCCACCGCTTCGGCGATCTTCGGGATCGCTTTGGCGGCGCCGTCGCCGCGCAGGTCGGCGATCAGTGTCGGCTCGTTGCCGAACCAGCGGCCGTCGGGGATGCCCGGCGCCGAGTAAACGGCTGGCAGATCGCGATAGATGCGCCAGCCGATTACTTGATGGACGGTGTACTCTTTAGCGTTGGCCGATTTGGTGGCGATCCAGGTGTGGACGCCGAAGATGCCGCGCCAGTTGAGCGCGCGGGCGAAATAGACTTGCACCACCGCTTCGGGGGTCGACTCGGCCTGGGGTGCCAGACCGGCGCTGGAGCGGTCGGCGGTGCGAAAGTCGCGCCCCTGGGGCGCTTGACCCGACAGCACGGTGTAAAGCGGCAGAGCGACGAAGATCAGCAAGCAGATGATTAGCATTGGCGATCGCATGGCCGTCGAACTTGCCGCGGAGTATAACGGATAGCGCCGGTGAACACCATAACAGCGCTTTGGCTGATGGTGGTTGTTGCGCGGGCCTGCCGATTCCAGCGAAAAATTTGAATGCGCCGCCATTGTTTTACGACTCCGCCAGTAATTCGTTTGAATGTCGCGGCGGTTCGGGCGATGATGCCGACACCGACGGAAAAGCGATGGCAATACAGTTTCGCATCGGTCATGGTTTTGACGTGCACCGTTTGCGCCGCGGCCGAAAATTGGTTCTTGGCGGCGTCGAGATCCCGTCGGCCATCGGCCTGCTCGGCCATTCCGACGCCGATGTGGTGTTGCACGCGGTGATTAACGCGCTGCTCGGCGCCATGGCCGAAGGGGATATCGGCACCCATTTCCCCGATAGTGATCCGCGCTACAAGGGGATCGCCAGCGCCAAGCTGTTGGCCCAGGTGCTGGCGCTGATGCGCCGCAAGGATTTAAAGATCGTCAATGTCGATGTGACTTTGGTGGCGCAACGGCCCAAGCTGTCGCCGCACTATCCAGCCATGCGCAAGAGCCTTGCCGGCCTGCTCAAACTCGCGATCGGCGCGGTGAGCATCAAGGCCGCCACCACCGAGAAGCTCGGTTGGCTCGGCAAAGGCCAGGGGATCGCTGGAACCGCGGTGGTTTTGCTCAGTCGTTGACGCGACAAGAAGGGCTAAATTGTTGACAAAGAATATTTTCTATAATAATCAACAATCCTAATCTTTGGTGACATCCGATACGCCCAATCTAGCGCCGGAAGCGCGCGAACAAGAGATCGAAAGGTTGGCTCAAGAGCTTGGTCGTCTGATTCAGGGCGCCGATCCTGAGCGACGCCACGATCTTAAGGAGTTGGCCATTGCGCTGATGCGCGAGGAGTTCATCCACAAGGTTGAACCGGTGGCGGATGTCGGAGCGGCGCCGGCGCCATTCAATCCATTGGGCACCGGTGTGCTGCTGTTTTTCCTGGGCGCGGGGTTATCGTTCGTATTCGGCCCGGTGGGGCTGCTTCTGATGTTAGGCGGCGTAGGATTTGTCATTTGGGGCGGATTGATCAGCTGGCTTAAGAAAGCGAAATAGATATGGCAGAAGCGGAAAAGAAAAAAGGCGGTATTTGGTCGCGGCGGGATTTTTTCACTCGCTTAGGCTGGGGCGGATTCGGCGTCTTCGGCGGTTTGGGGCTTCTCGGTTTCATCCGCTCGGCGTTCCCGAGGGTGTTGTTTCAACCGCCGGCAACCTTCAAGGCCGGTTTGCCCTCGGACTACGCGGTCGGCGAAGTCAGTGAAAAATACAAACAGGATCAGCGCGTCTGGATCATCCGCGAAGAAACCGGGGTCTACGCGATTTTCGCCAAGTGTACCCATCTCGGCTGCACGCCGCGCTGGCTCGCCTCGGAAAACAAATTCAAATGTCCCTGTCATGGCAGTGGCTTTTACAAATCCGGCTTGAATTTCGAAGGGCCGGCGCCGCGGCCGCTGGACCGGTTCAGACTCACCGTCGGCGACGACGGCCAGCTGGTGGTCGATAAGAACAAGATTTTCCGCGGTACTGCGGGGGCCGATCCGGACGAGCAGTATCCCGATAGCATTCTCAAAGCCTAACGGAATAGATCATGAGCCCACTAGAAAAGATCAAAAACGATATCGTCGAGAGCCAGGTTTGGAAGGCGATCTTCCGTCACGGTTACGATGACACGCCGCGTAACCGGGTGATGATGGTGACCTCCAACGTGTTTCTCCATCTCCATCCGGCCAAGGTGCGGCGTCATGCGGTGCGCATGCGCTTTACCTGGTGCATGGGCGGCCTCACCTTTCTGATGTTTCTGATGACGGCGATCACCGGCATCTACCTGATGTTCTACTACCGGCCGGTGGCGGAGTACGCCTACGCCGACATGAAATATTTGGAATTCGACATGCCCTTCGGCATGCTCATGCGCAACATGCACCGCTGGGCGGCCCATGCCATGATCGTGTTCGTCTGGCTGCATATGTTCCGCGTTTTCCTCACCGGCTCCTACAAGCCGCCGCGGGAGTTCAACTGGATCGTCGGCGTGTTGCTGCTGGTGCTGACTCTATTATTGAGCTTCACCGGCTACCTGCTGCCCTGGGATCAGCTGGCGATCTGGGCGGTCACCGTCGGTTCCAACATGGCCCGCGCGTCACCGCTGTTGGGTTATGAAGGCCCATTCGCGGAGTTCGTCGGCGTCAATCCGATCTACGATGCGCGCGCCTTTCTTTTCGGCGGCGGCGAGATCGGTCCGCATACGCTGCTGCGCTTCTATATTCTCCATTGCATTTTCATTCCGCTGGTGGCGAGCATTTTGATGGCGGTGCATTTCTGGCGGATTCGGCGTGACGGATTTTCCGGTCCGTCTTTATAAGCGACGCGAAAACGAGGCTGAATTATGGCAGAGAGCGCGCAAGAGCGAAAGCTACCGGTCGACGATAAGATTCATACCTGGCCCCATCTGGTGCGCATGGAGTTCCTGGTGGCGTTGTTCGTTTTGATCGGACTGACGATCTGGTCGCTGACCATCGACGCGCCGCTGGAAGAGCCGGCCAATCCCACCAAGACGCCGAACCCGTCCAAGGCGCCTTGGTACTTTCTCGGTTTGCAGGAAATGCTCGTCTACTTCGATCCCTGGCATGCCGGCGTGGTGCTGCCGACCTTGATCATCGTCGGTCTAGTGGTGATTCCGTTCATCGATACCAATCCCAAGGGCAACGGTTATTACTGCTTCAAGGATCGCAAGTGGGAGATTCTGACTTTTATCTTCGGTTTCCACATCCTCTGGGTGGTGACGATCATCATCGGCACGTTTTTCCGCGGTCCAGGCTGGAATCTTTTCTGGCCTTGGCAGTTCTGGGATACCCATAAGGTCGTCGCCCTAACCAACGTGGATTTGCCTTATTTGCTGGGCATTCGCAGCTACTGGGTTGCGGCGGCGTTTGGTTTATTTGCCATCGGTGCATACTTCATCGGCTGGATGGGATTTTTCTATTGGTTCGTTCTCAAGGTTAAAGGCAAAGATTTTCTTGAACGTTGGGGCATGGTGCGATTCAACATCACCGGTGTGATTCTTGCGGTGATGATGTCGCTGCCGGCGAAAATGTTTTTGCGCCTGGCGTTCAACGTCAAGTACATCTTGGTCACGCCGTGGATTAATATCTAGCGATGTTTTACTTGGCGAAAATTCTCCAGGCCTTTGGGCTCGCGGATATCGGCTATGCGTTGTTCGTCGGGGTTATGAGAAATTCGTCCATGGCTGAGGAAATAGTTTTGACGCTCATCGGTCTCGGAGTGTTTTCACTGGGCCGTGCGCTGGAGCGCAAGGTAGCGTAAGGGAGTCGGGATGGCGGAACGAGGAGTCGACCAAAAAGAAGAGAAGAAGTCCTACGGCAGTGTTTTCGTCCTCGGTGCGGGCATACTGGCTGCGTTGTCGCTGTGGGCTTTCCTAGACGACAACATCACCCGGCGCCCGTGGAAAGGTTTCCAGGCGAAATTCTACCGGCTTGACTACAACAAGGCCCAGGCCGCTTACGACGAAGAGGATAAGAAGCTTCAGGCGGACGACAAATATAAAGAGCTGAGCCAGAAACTGGCGGCGTTTCAAGCGAGCTTGGCCGACGGCGAGGTCGGCAAGAAGCTCAACTCACAGATCGCCGAAGAAGCCCGGGTCACCGTCAAGTTCCAAGAGGCCGACCAGAAAGTCAAAGACGTCAAGAGCGAGCTCGAAGAGGCCTGGTACGAACACGATCACGCGGTGCAACAAAAGCGCAAGATCGAACCCTACCTCGAAGTCATCGCCGCGCTGGACAAGAAGAAAGCGGTCCTCGACAAAGAACTCGAACCGATCCGGGAAAAGCGCAACCAGCTCAAAGACGAGATCAAAAAAATCCAATCCGGCGCCAAGGAGATCGAGACCGAGCTGGTCAAGATGACCGGCGAGCGCGACAAATGGATTCGGGTCATGGAGAACGTGACCTTCAAGCTCGGTCCATTTACCTTTCCCAAGATCCCCAAGATTCAGCAGGTCTCTCTCGACGAGTTCGACCGTAACCGTTTCGATCAGCCGGTGGCGCGGGTCGACCGTTGCCAGACCTGTCATTTGGCGATCAATCGACCGGGCTTCGAAAAAGAAGCCAACCCATATAAGACTCATCCGCGCCGCGAAGTGCTGCTGGCGGATAGCGCCCATTCACCGGACAAAATCGGCTGCACCGGCTGTCATGAAGGCCAAGGCATGGCGGTCAACGGCGTCAAGCAGGCCCATGGTGATGTCCATCTGTGGGAGTTTCCGCTGTTGCGCGGGGCCAAGGTGCAGTCGAGCTGCACCTCTTGCCATCAGGACGTGCAGAAATTCGCCGAGGATGCACCGCTCTTGGCCGAAGGCCAAAGATTATTCGAGCAGGTCGGCTGCACCGGCTGCCATCTGGTCAAGGGCTACGAAAATATTCCCAAGATCGCGCCGAGCTTGAAAAAGATCAGCGCCAAAGTAGATCCCGGCTGGATGGTGCGCTGGATCGAGAACCCGCATAAGTTTCGGCAGCGCACGCGCATGCCCAACTTCGACTTGAAGCCGGACGACGCGCTGGCGGTGGCCGCCTATATCTGGTCGCAGTCCAAGGAAGAGGCCGATCAGTGGACGCAGACGCATCCGGCGCCGGCGGGTTTCCGCGAGGGTGATCCCAACGATATCGCCAAGGGTAAAAAGCTCGTCGAGACCATCGGCTGCAAGGGCTGTCATGGATTTGCCGATGGCGAATTTTCCACGCCGCTCGGCAAGTCCAAGGATTTGGTGCCCAACCTCAAGGATATTGCCGCCAAAGTCGTCGGTCCGCAGTGGATCTATCACTGGATCAAAAACCCGCGCGGTTTCGAACCTGAGACGCGTATGCCGAGCCTGCGTCTATCCGACGACGAGGCGCTGTCGATTACCAATTATTTGATGAGCCTGGGGGGCCGGCCCGATCCGGTCGCTGGGATCCAGGAAAAGCTCGCCGACGCGAAAAACATCAAACGCGGTGAAGTCTTGGTGCGCAAGTGGGGCTGTTTCGGCTGCCATGACATCAAAGGCATGGAGAAAGAATCGCGCATCGGCGCCGAATTGACCACCTTCGGCTCAAAAACGGTCGAAGAACTTGGCTTTGGTAACCGTACCGATGTTAAGCATACGTGGGACGATTGGACATACTTTAAGCTCAAGACGCCGCGGGGCTATGCTACTGAGCGGATCGAACAGCTGATGCCGCAGTTCAATCTTCATGACGACGACATCAAGGCGTTACGAACTTTGCTCGGCGGCTTCCGCGAGCGCAAGGTCGGCCAACGGTACCTAGCCGATCAAGGACTGCGCGTCCAGCAGGTGGTCGAAGGGCGACGTTTGATGCAGCAGTATAACTGCGTCGGTTGCCATGAGATCGAAAAGCAGGGCGGCTTCGTGCGCAAGTATTATCAGGAGAACGTCGCTCTAGCACCGCCGCCATTGAACGGCCAGGGTGAGAAAGTGCAGTCATCTTGGTTTTATAGTTTCTTGAAATCGCCGACTACCTTGCGGCCCTGGTTGGAAATCCGCATGCCGACCTTCGGCTTTTCCGATGAGCATACGACCCAGTTGGTGAATTATTTCAACGGCCTGTCGAAGGTCGAGCAGCCGTACCATTATATCGACGACCGCAAATTCCCGGCGGAGAATCTCGAAGCGGCCAAAATCTTGGCTTCGGCGGAGTACTTCAACTGCTTTAGCTGCCATGTCCAGGGCGGCAAGAATCCCGAAGGGCCGAAGGAAGGCTGGGCTCCGGATTTAGCCATGGCGCGTCAGCGCTTGAACCCCAACTGGATCATCAAGTGGCTGAAAGATCCGCAGAAAATCCAGCCTGGCGCCAAGATGCCGTCTTTCTACCCCGGTGGTCCGGACAACATCCTGGGCGGCAAGGAAGACCGGCAAATTGAAGCCTTGCGCGATTACCTGATGTCGATTGGCCGAGGCGCGGCACCGGCGGCCGCGGCGGCACCGCAGGTGCCGGCTAAAGCAAAACCCGCGAAGTGACGATGAATATAGGAACAGCTTGGTCGTCCAACCGATGACCAACTAGATCGAAGGAGAAAAAACATGAATAAATTTGGTTCGTTAGTTTTAGCGATGTCTTTGGTGGCCGCACCTGCCATGGCTGCCTATGAGGGCGGCGATGTGAAGGACGGCGGTTCGATTTCCGGTTCGGTTAAGTTCAAAGGCACCGCGCCGGCGCCCAAGAAACTCGATGTTGGCAAAGACAAAGAGGTTTGTGGCAAAACCGCGAAGATGGATCAATCGTTGATCGTCGAGGGCGGCAACTTGGTCAACGCGGTGGTCACCATCACCGATATCAAGAAGGGCAAAAAGATCGAACTCAAGAAAGTCCAGTTCGACCAAAATGGCTGCGAATACACCCCCCATGTGGTCGCTTTCCCAGCCGGCACCACGGTGGAAGTGATCAACCCGGACGGCATCCTGCACAACGTCCATTCCTACAGCAAGGTGAACACCGCTTTTAACCAGGCTCAGCCCAAGTTCAAAAAGACTTTGGAAGTGAAGATCGAGAAGCCGGAAGCGGTGGAAGTTAAGTGCGATGTCCATGGCTGGATGCATGGCTGGCTGGTCGCGACCGAGAGCCCCTATGTCGCGGTGACCGACAAGTCCGGCAGTTTCAAACTAGACAACGTTCCGGCCGGCAGTTACACCGTCGAAGTCTGGCATGAAAAGCTCGGCAAGAGCACCCAGAAAGTGACCGTCAAGGCGAAGGAAGACGCCAAGGTGACCTTCGAAGTCGCTGGCAAGTAAACAGTTACAAATTCACTGAAAAAAAGGCGCGGCATCCTTTGGGTGCCGCGCTTTTTGCGTTTTCGGACTTACCTACTCTCGCGCTCGACTTTATTTTTGAAAAAATTCCATGCCCGCTCCATGTCCACTGGCGGCAGAGCTTCGATCTGGCGCTGCTTCGATTCGTCGATGGTCAGCGGGATCGGCGTGCCGATCTGCAACGCGCCGTAGAGCACTTCGGCGGCCTCTTCGAGATAGATCGCCATCATCACCGCTTCGGGAATGGTTCGGCCCACCGTCACCTGGCCGTTGCCGCGCAGCAGGGCAGCCGGGCGGTCGCCCATGGTGTTACTGACGTCAGTTCCGAGCTTCTCAGTCGAGATCAGATCGGGCGGCGTGAACACCGGTACGCCGCCGGCGAAGAAGCTGCCGTGATTGTGCACCGGTTCGAGGCGGCGCTCGGTGACCGAAAAGATATTCGCCACCCGGGCGTGGATGCGGGTGATGGCGTTGACCCGCGGTTTGGTCTTCATGATCGCGGTGTGGAGCCAGGTTTCGAAGGGCGCCGGGTGGTTGCCTTCGACCACTTCGCCGTTCAGGTTCAGGGTCAGCAACTGATCTTCTTGCACCAGCGCCAAACTGATGCGCGGCGTGATCAGGAAGCGGTCGCTGTTGGGAATCCGCGCGCTGACATGGCCGAAGCCTTCGACCAGTTTCAAGTGCGACAGGATGCGGCTGGCGCTGACGATATCTTTCTTCAGTTGGTCGATGGGACTCATGCGGCTCCTTTAAAGTTGGAAAAATTTCGGCTATATTACGTCGTTCCAAACGCTGGGTTAAGTGTGTCAACGATGAAAGTCAAAGTCGAATCCCAAGCCGACGCCAAGGGGCAGGAAAGTCCCACCCAGTTTATGCTCGGAACGCGAGCGATCAAGGTCGAGGCCTGCGTGGATCGCTGGTACGGCGAGCAAGCTTGTTATTTTCGGGTTCTCGGCAGCGACGAGAACTCCTATATCCTCAAGGGTCCCCTTGAAGATGGCAGCTGGGAACTGGTTTCCTTTACCCATAAGGACTCCCGCGGTACCGAGTTGGAATACGAAGGCAAACGGGAACTGCAGTAGTCTCTAGCTGCCGTTTTGCCTCTCCGGTTTTATCTGCAATTCATCTCTCAACGGCGAGAGAAATACAATTTAGGTTAAGAGGTAAGGCGATGTCTAATCAACATTTGGTTGCGGTGGTCGGCGCGGGACCGGCGGGAATTTACGGCGCGCGCAAGTTGACCGAAGCGGGTCATCGGGTGGTCTTGATCAACCGCGATATCAAGCCCGGCGGCTTGGCTGAGTACGGCATCTTCGTCGACAAGGAAAAGATGAAGACCGGCCTGCGCAAGCAGTTCAAGCGCATCCTCGCCGATCCCAAAGTATTTTATCTGGGCCATGTGATGGTCGGACAAAACCAGCCGCTGTCGCTGAAAGATCTCCAGGACATGGGCTTCGGCGCGGTGGTAGTGACCGCCGGCGCGCAGGGGACCAAGAAGTTAGGCATCGAAGGCGAGGAAGCCGTCGGTGTGTACCATGCCAAAGATGTCGTCTACCACTTCAATTCGCTGCCACCCTTCGCGGAGCGCCAATTCGAGATCGGCCGGCGGGTCGCCATCATCGGCATGGGCAATGTCATGGTCGATATCGCCAACTGGCTGCTCAATCTGAAAAAGATCGACGAAGTGGTCGTGGTCGCGCGCCGCGGGCCCTTGGAAAAAGCCTACGACGACAGTGAGTTCGAATATATCGATATGTACCTCGACAACGCCGATATGAAGCAAGAGATCGAGCGCATCAGCGGCTCGCTCACCGCGGTCGGCCAGGATGTCGCGGCGATCACGCAGAAAATGGTGCGCCAGGGCGAACCTCTCGAAGGACGCCGGCTGACCTTCCGCTACCTCTGCTCCCCCAACAAAGTGGTCGCCAACGCCCAAGGCCGGGTCGCGGTCCTCGAGGCGGAAGAAAACGAAATGGTTCTACAAGACGGCAAGACCGTCGCCAAGGGCACCGGTAAGACCCGGCGTATCGAAGTTGACTGCGTGATCTACGCCATCGGCGATCAGGTCGACGCATCTCTCGGACTGCCGTTTTCGCGCGGTGCGTTTGTCACCAATCCGGAAAAGCTAGCGGGCGAGCCCAATCCCGCCGTCTACCAGCCCTACGATCCTGAACAGAAAAAAGCCCTCGACGGCATCTTCGTCGCCGGCTGGTCGCGCAACGCCAGCGTCGGTCTGGTCGGTGTCGCCAAAAAAGACGCCGAGTTGGGCATGAAGGTGGTCAACGAATATCTCGCCAACAAGGCTGGCCTCAGCGCCGGCGAGATGGAAGCGAAGATCGAAGGTTTGATCGGCACCCTGAAGCAAAAGGGCGTGACCGTCGTCACCAAACCAGGCGTCGAACTCTTGGAAGGTGCCGAACAGGAAGCCGCCAAAGCGCGCAAGACCTGGGACTTCAAATACACCAGCGATGAAAAAATGTTGGAAGTGATCGCGGCGCGGCGGGCAGGGAAGTAGTACCGGGATCGAAATAGTATTCTTGAACGAGGGTCGGCTGGGCGATAACGCTTAGCCGGCCCTTTTTTTCGTCCCGAAAAGCCTAGATGGCCAGCTCCGTGTCAGTGGCGTCTGATCGGTCGATCATGATAAAGATTATCAGTCCGATTGTTACGGGAAAATTATATGCTCACAAAGCTAACGGTCGTTAATTTTAAGAAGTTCGGCACGGATGAAATTGAACTGGGAAACCCTGTCATATTCGTCGGGCCGAACAATTCAGGAAAAACGTCGGCACTGCAAGCACTCGCCCTGTGGGACATTGGCCTTAAACGTTGGAACGCGGAGTACAAGGATAGGACGGCGCCAGTAAAGCGGTCCGGCGTCACAATCAACCGACGGGATCTCCTCGCGATACCGATTCCCGAAGCCAATCTGCTTTGGCGCGACCTCCATGTGCGAGATGTTCGAAGAGTAAACGGTCGGCCCGATACAAATAACATTCGCATCGATATCATCGTGGAAGGTATTACGGAGGACAAGCCTTGGAAATGTGGCTTGGAATTCGATTATGCGAACGTCGAGTCCTTTTATTGTCGTCCTCTCCGGCTTTCAGGGGATCAAAGTCCCTCGCGCATGACAATCCCTGACGAAGCTGGCGGTATTCAAATCGCATTCTTGCCGCCGATGTCCGGTTTGGCTGCTAACGAGATTCGTCTAGATCCCGGAACTATTAATGTGCGAGTCGGTGAAGGCCGCACGGCAGAGGTACTTCGTAATCTCTGCTACAAAATCAATGCTGATAAAGTAGATTTTTGGGACAAGCTGGTTTCTCACATAAAATCTCTCTTTGGTGCCGAACTGAAACCTCCCGAGTATATTCGTGAACGAGGCGAGATCACGATGTGCTACGAGGAAAAAGGAGTGCTGTTCGACCTCTCATCTTCTGGAAGAGGATTACAGCAAACCTTGCTTCTTCTTTCCTACATGTATGCGAACTCTGGCGCGGTTCTCTTGCTTGATGAACCGGACGCGCACCTAGAGATCTTGAGGCAACGTCAAATTTACCAACTTCTCGTCGATGTTGCCCGAGACAACGGTAATCAAGTGATTGCTGCCAGCCATTCGGAAGTGATGCTTAACGAAGCCGCCGATCGCGATCTTGTAATCGCGTTCGTGGGGAAACCTCACAGAATTAATGATCGCGGAAGCCAAGTGCTCAAAGCGTTACGAGAGATAGGATTTGAACACTATTATCAGGCCGAGCAGACCGGATGGGTTCTGTATCTCGAAGGCTCCACGGATCTTGCGGTTCTCCGGGCATTCGCGCAAAAGTTGGATTATCAAGAAGCCATTGAGGCTTTGGAGAGACCGTTTGTCCACTATGTGGGTAATCAGCCAAACGAGGTCCGAAAACATTTTCACGGAATTCGTGAAGCTGTGAGTAACCTGCTTGGGGTAGCGATTTTCGACCGCCTTGACCAAGACTTGCTACCGGATATTGGCGCTACTGGGCTGGCTTGGAGGCGAAGGGAAATTGAGAATTACTTTTGTTACCCAGATACTCTAGAAGCATTTGCAACTGCGCAAGCGGAGCAAGCCAGCGCTGGGCCGCTATTTGCAATGAGTGAAAGCGCTCGTCGGATTGATGCGATGCGGGATGCCATCACAGAGGTCAGCGAGGCTCTAGAAACGTTGGGAAAGGGTTCGCCATGGGATGCCAACACTAAAGTTAGCGACGATTTTCTAACTCCACTCTTTGATAAATATTTTAAAAAGCTTGGACTTCCGAATGTCATGGCTAAGAAGAACTTCCACGAACTTGCCCGGCTTGTATCCAAGGAAAAGATCGACTCTGAGGTCCGGGAGAAGCTAGACGTGATCGTTGGAGCCATGAGGCGCGCAAAGCCGCGTCAATAACTGCTCATGAAACTGTTTCCGAGGCAACATTCCAAGGGGTGGAGTCTCGGCAGGCTTCTCTCCTCCCCATCGGCGGTTGCGAGGGTTGATCTAATAGAGCAAGTCGAACACTCGTTGAGCGTGCGTCGAGTCGTTCGTCATGGTATCGGCAAAAGTTCAAATCTCGAAGGTGCGTATGTTTCGCCTTTTTGATTCGATCAAAAAGGTTCGCTTAATATCTCTCAGTGCATAATCCGCCCGCCGTTCACATGCATGGTTTGCCCGGTCACATGTTTGGCGCCGTCGCTGGCTAGGTAGGCGACGGCCTCGGCGACATCCTCGACGGCGCCAGGGTGGCCGAGCGGGATGCGTTCGTTGGACTTTGTCCATTCTTCGTCGGTGTAGTGGCTACGCACTTTGGTTGTTTCGATTCTTCCTGGCGCGACCGCGTTGACGCGGACGCCGGCGGGCGCCAGTTCCAACGCCAGGGTTCGGGTCAGGCCCAGGATGCCGGCTTTGGCGGCGGCGTAGGCGGAACGGTTTTCGCCGCCGCTGTAGGCGATGTCGGACGAGATGTTGACGATGGTGCCGGCCTTTTGGTTTTTCATTAAGACGGTCACCGCGCGGCAGCATAGAAAGGTCGCGGTTAAATTCGCGTCAATAATCGTGCGCCAGTGGTCGAGCGGGAAGTCTTCGAACTTGTGGCGGTAAAAACTGCCGCCGGCGACATTGACCAACAAATCGACGCGGCCATGCTTGGCGATAATCGCCGCGAAGGTGGCTTTGACGGCGGCTTCGTCGGACAGATTGGCGCAATGAAAGTCGAGATCGACACCGCGCTTGGCGAAATCACCGACCACGGCTTTGCCCGCGTCCGGGTTCATGTCGAGGATGACGATCCGATAGTTGTCCTTGGCCAGGCGGGCGACCACCGCTTGGCCGATATTGCCCGCGCCGCCGGTGACGATGGCGAGTTTATTCATAATAACTCCTTCCCAATGATTCTCTTGAGACCTATCCTAACCTTGGAACGAGCGTCAAGGGTGGTAGAACAGTTGCGGGTTACGAGTTTCGGGTTTCGAGTTGAACCCGAAACTCTAAACCCGAAACGCGTAACAACTATCCTCCTCTTGCCAACCCCTTGGGGCTCACATAGAATCCACGCAATTTAGCGCCTGGCGATTTATTTTTCTGGAGGGATCACAACATGGCAAACAAGGCCCCAGACAAAGCCATCGAGGTTTTACTGAGCGAGAAGAGAACTTTCCCGCCGCCCAAAGAATTCAAAAAATCCGCCAATCTGAAAAGCGCCGCGGTGTTCAACCAGGCGCGCAAAAATCCCCAGGCGTTCTGGGCCAAGGCGGCCAAGGATCTGCACTGGTTCAAGCCCTGGAAAAAAGTTCACGAGTGGAAGTTGCCTTGGGCCAAGTGGTTCATCGGCGGCAAGTTGAACGCTTCGTACAATTGCCTCGACCGCCATGTGCTGTCGGGACGGAAAAACAAAGCGGCGATCATCTGGGAGGGCGAGCCCGGCGACGAGCGGGTGCTGACCTACCGCGATGTTTGGCGCGAGGTCAACAAATTCGCCAACGTGCTGAAAAAACTCGGCGTCAAAAAAGGCGACCGAGTCTGTCTCTACATGGGCATGGTGCCGGAATTACTCATCGCTATGCATGCCTGCAACCGTATCGGCGCGCCGCACAGCGTGGTGTTCGGCGGCTTTAGCGCCGAGGCGCTGCGCGACCGGATCAACGACGCCCAGGCGAAGATTCTGGTCACCGCCGATGGCGGTTACCGGCGCGGCACCATCGTACCGCTCAAAAAAAATGCCGACGACGCCATGACCGACACGCCGTCGATCACCCACTGCGTGGTCGTCCAGCGGGTCGGCGCCGAGTCGGGCGCGCAGATGACAGCCGGGCGCGATCTGTGGTGGCATGAAGCGATGGCCGATGCGCCGCAATGGTGCGAGCCGGAGAAGATGGACAGCGAAGACATGCTGTTCATCCTCTACACCAGCGGGACGACGGGCAAACCCAAAGGCATCGTCCACACCACCGGCGGTTATCTCACCGGCGTCAATCTGATCAACAAATGGGTCTTCGACATGAAGGAAGACGACGTCTTCTGGTGCGCCGCCGACATCGGCTGGGTCACCGGCCATACCCATATCGTTTACGGCCCCATGGCCAACGGCGTCACCCAGGTGATGTACGAAGGGACGCCGGACTGGCCGGACAAAGACCGGCTGTGGAAGATCATCGCTAAGTACGGCGTGACGATTTTTCACACCGCGCCGACGGCGATCCGCACCTTCATGCGCTGGGGCACGGAATTTCCCGCCAAGCATAATTTGAAATCTCTGCGTTTGCTCGGTTCGGTCGGCGAACCGATCAATCCGGAAGCCTGGATGTGGTATCACAAGTTCATCGGCGCCAGCCGCTGCCCGGTGATGGACACCTGGTGGCAGACCGAGACCGGCCATCCGCTGATCTCGCCGCTGCCGGGCATTACCAAATTGAAACCCGGCTCGGCGACCATGCCGCTGCCCGGCATCGAAGCCGATGTGGTCGACGAAAACGGCAAGTCGGTGCCCAAGGGCGGCGGCGGTTATTTGGTCCTGACCAAACCCTGGCCGGCGATGATGCGGACGATCTACGGCGATCCCGATCGTTTCGTGTCGACTTACTGGAGCCGCTTTCCGGGAAAGTATTTTGCCGGTGACGGTTGCAAGCGCGACAAGGACGGTTACTTCTGGCTGCTCGGCCGGGTCGACGACGTGATGAACGTCGCCGGTCATAGAATAAGCACCATGGAAGTGGAAAGCGCGCTCGTCGATCATCAGAAAGTCGCCGAGGCCGCGGTGATCGGCAAAGAGCATGAGATCAAAGGCCAAGCGATCTGCGCTTTCGTGTCGCTCAAGGCGGGAGTCGATGGCAATAGCGCGTTGATAGACGAGCTGAAAGCTCACGTCGCCAAGAAGATCGGCGCCATCGCCCGGCCCGACGAAATTCTTTTCGCCGCCGAGCTGCCGAAAACCCGCAGCGGCAAGATCATGCGCCGCTTACTGCGCGACATCGCCGACGGGCGGGCATTGGGCGATACCACAACGCTGGCCGACCCGACGGTGGTGGCGAAGTTGAAAGAGCAGTATGGGGATGAGTAGGTTTGGACCAGGCAAAAGGCATCAGGCAATAGGCAATAGTAAGAGATCGGAAGGGAACCCGTGAGTCGTCGTAAAATAATTCTCGTTGCGTTTTTAGTGCTTATTCCGCAGCTCGTTGTGGCCCAGACGCGCGAGAAGATTCGCGTCGCCTTGGGCTCGATCTCGGTCAACTCCAGTGTGATTCCCATCGGCGCGCAGCAGGGCTTGTTTGCGAAGTACGGCGTGGACGTTGAGCCGATTTATTTCGGCGGCGGGATGAATTCCATCGCCGCGGTTACATCCAACTCGGTGCAGTTTCTTGCCGCCGGTTCCACCGCCACCATGAGCGCGCGTTTGGGCGGCGTCGATTTGACCATGCTGTCGGTGCAATCCAATAAGCTCGATTATTCGGTGATGGTCGCGCCGGATATCAAGTCGGCGCAGGACTTGAAGGGCAAGATCGTTACCGGCACACGCCCCGGAGCGGCGGCGGACACGGCGTTGCGGCTTTACTTGCGCAAGAACAATCTGGAACCCGATAAGGACGTGATCTTTGTCTCGGTGGCCGAGAGTGTGCAGGGTCGCTACAACGCCTTGGTCCGGGGCACGGTTTCCGGGACGACCTTGCCGCCGCCTTACAGCACCATCGCCAAGCAGCAGGGCATGCGGGAAATCGCCGATCTGCGCAAAACCGATATCGAATATGCCGGCACCTCCATCGCCGGCACGACGGCCTACATCAAAAGCCATCCGGCGGCGATCGAGAACTTTTTCAAAGGGTACATCGAGTCGCTGTATTTCTTCCGCGCGCAAAAAGAGAAGACTCTGGCGGGCATCATGAAATTCTTACGCATCACCGACCGGGCGCGCGCCGAAGAGGGCTATGACTACTACGTCGACATGATGCCGGTGATCCCTTACGCCAGCGTGCCGGGCGTACGTGCCGTGCTCCAGTTCCTGGCAGCGCGCCAGCCCAAGGCCGCCAGCGCCAACGCCGAAGAGTTTTACGACAATTCTTTTCTCAAGAAGATCGATGACAGCGGGTTTGCCAAGCAGTTCGCGATTCGCAAGTAATCGGTCACGAAGTTGTTCATGTCTTTACCGCGCACCATTATTCTTTGCTTCGCGCTAGCGTTGTTCAGTAATTCAGTCCAAGCTCAGCAGCGCGAGAAAGTCCGCGTCGCCCTGGGTTCGGTGTCGGTGAACTCGGCGATGTTTCCGATCGCCCAGCAGGTGGGGATTTACGCCAAGTACAATATCGACATGGAGCCGATTTATTTTGGCGGCGGCATGAACTCCATCGCGGCGCTGACTTCCAACGCGGTGCAGTTCCTCGCCGCCGGCGCCACCGCCACGGTGGGCGCCCATGTCGGCGGCCTCGACATCGTGATTCTCGCCGTGCAGACCAATCGAATCGAGTATTCGGTGTTTGGCGCGCCGGACATCAAAACCGTGCAAGATCTCAAAGGCAAGGTGGTTACCGGCACGCGGCCGGGGGCGTCCGCCGACAGCGCGCTGCGGCTTTATCTGCGCAAGCACAATCTGGAGCCGGACAAGGACGTGATTTTTATCTCCGTGGCCGACAGCCAGCATGGCCGCTACAACGCGCTCACCCGCGGCACGGTGTCGGCGACGGTGTTCTCGCCGCCGTTCAGCAACATCGCGCGCCAGGCCGGTTATCGCGAGCTCGCCGACCTGCGCAAAGTCGATATCGAGTACGCCGGCAATTCCATCGCCGCCATGGGCTCGTTTATCAAGAGCCGGCCGCAGGTGGTGGAGAACTTTCTCAAGGGCTATATCGAATCGCTTCATTTCTTTCGCACTCAGCGCGAGCGCACCATCGCCGGCATTGGTAAGTTCATGAAACTCAACGACCGAGCGCGCGCCGAAGAAGCCTACGACTACTATTCCGAGCTGCTGCCGGTGATTCCTTACTCGACGCCGCCGGGATTTCGCGGCGTCCTGCAAAACTTGGCGCCGCGCCAGCCCAAGGCGGCCAATGCCAACCCGGAAGAGTTTTATGACAATAGTTTTCTTAAGAAGATCGACGACAGCGGCTTTACCAAGCAGTTTGCGGCGCGCAAGTAGGCGCGAGGCATGAGGCATGAGGCATGAGGCGTGAGTCAGACCGGGAGTAACACATTAATGCAACTTAAGCTTCTACGATTGAACGTTTTCGCCGTGGCTGTTCTGCTGTTGGCGCAATGGCCTGTGCAAGCCCAGGGGCTGAAAAAAATTCGCTGGGGGCAGACATCCATCGGCGCGTCGCAGTGGATTCCGTGGATCGCCAAGGACGTAAAGTTTTACGAGAAAAATGGCTTGGATGTCGAGATCATTTTACTGCGCGGTTCGGGGCAGACTTCCCAGGCGATGATCGGCGGCAGTATCTTCGCTTCGCCGGTGACTACGGCGACGTTGATGACGGCCAATCTGAGCGGCGCCGATCTGACCACGGTGGCCCATACCGTCGGCGCGGTGCAGGGCAAGATGTTGGTCAAGCCGGAGATTCGTAAGCCGGAGGATCTCAAGGGCAAGAAGGTCGCCAGTTCGGGTTTAGGATCGCTGGGCGATTTCATGTACCGCGTGGCGATGCGCAAGTATGGTCTCAACCCTGACAAAGACGTGGTTTGGATCACCGTCGGCTCGCCGCCGGAACGGCTCCAAGCGCTCGCTTCAGGCGTCGTCGACGCGGCCGATCTTTCCTATCCGTCGGACGCCCAGGGCGAGCGCATGGGGTTTCGCATTATGTGGGATGCGCGAGTGGAAGTTCCCTACCCCTCCATGTCGGTGGTGACGCGGCGCAAAACCATTCAAGAAGACCGCGACGGCGTCATGCGCATGCTGCGCGCTCATGTCGAAGGTATTCATTTTCTCAAGACCCAGAAAGAGGCGAGCCTGAAGATTCTCGCCAAGTATTTACGCACCAACGATCGCGAGCTGCTCGAAGGCTCCTACGAAATCTACAATCGCGATTTTATTCCCACGCCCTATCCGATCGTCAGCGGGCTCAAGCTCGCCTACGAGCAGGTGGCGCAGCGCCGGCCGGAAATTTACAACCACAAGCCCGAAGAGTTCGTCGATCCGAGTTTCATCGCCGAGTTGGACAAGAGCGGGTTTATCAAGAAATTGTACGGGCAGAAGTGAGTAATGGATAGTTGAGAATGGATAATGGAGAATTGTCCGATGTCGATCCATTTAAGGTTGGTCGTTGCCTTTGCGTTGGCCTTGTTACCTCTGCTTGCGCAGGCGCAGGACAAGCCGCTCAAGAAGATTACTTGGGGGCGTGACTTCGCTGTCGGCGGGCAACTGGATTCCTTGGATCGCCAAGGAGGCGAAGATTTATGACAAGCATGGGCTCGATGTCCAGTTGGTTTTGTTGCGCGGGTCGGGGCAGACTTCGGCGGCGATGTTGGGTGGCAGCATCATCGCGTCGCCGGTGACCTTGACGACCATGATCATGGCGGATTTGAGCGGCGCCGATTTCGTCAACGTCGCCCACACGGTCTCGGCGGTGGCGACCAAGCTCTTGGTCCGTCCGGAGATCAAGCGGGTGGAGGATCTCAAGGGCAAGCGCGTCGGCATTACCAGCCTGGGCTCGCTGAGCGACTTTCTCCTTAAACATACCTTTCGCAAGTACGGCCTCGATCCCAACCGCGATGTCACCTGGTTCATGATGGGCACGCTCACCGAGCGGCTCCAAGGATTGCTCGCCGGCACGGTGGACGCGGCCGAGGCTTCTTACCCGATCGATGCCCAAGGTGAGAAAAAGGGCTATAAGGTTCTACTCGACCTGCGCAAAGAGGTTAGCTACCCGTCCATGTCGGTGGTGACCCGGCGCAAAACCATCGTCGAAGACCGCGACACCATCGCTAGAATGGTCCGCGCCCATGTCGAAGGCATCGCGTTTTTTAAGCAGAACAAAGAATTCAGCATGCGTGTGCTGGGCAATCAGTTGAAGCTCAACGACCGCGAGATGCTGGAGAACTCCTACGAGATCTACAAGCAGGATTTCATTTCCGTGCCCTATCCGATCACCAAAGGACTGGAGGCGACCTACGACTTCATCGCCCAGACCCGCCCCGAGGTGCGCAGCCGCAAGCCAGAGGAGTTTGTCGATAACAGTTTCATCTCGGAGTTGGATAAGAGCGGGTTTATTAAACGGCTCTACGAGCCGAAATAATCGATAATGGAAAATTGATAATGGATAACTAACTGCCTCCGGATGGGTACCATGAAAACTTCACTGACTCCAAGAGCAATAGTCGCTGCCATTATTTGCCTTCTGGTTTTTTCTTCCTACGCTCAGGCGCAGAACCCGCCGCTCAAGAAGGTCAATTGGGGCATGACGGCGTTGTCGGCGGCCATGTGGATTCCGTGGATCGCCAAGGACGCGAAGATTTACGAGAAGAACGGCCTCGACGTCGAGATCGTTCTGCTGCGCGGATCGGGCCAGAGTTCCCAGGCGCTCTTGGGCGGCAGCTTGTTCGCCGCGCCGGTGGCGCTGCCGCAGTTGATGCTCGCCAACCTAAACGGCGCCGATATGGTCAACGTGGCCCACACGATCGCCTCGGCGAGCAGCAAGCTGCTGGTGCGGCCGGAGATCAAAACGCCGTTGGATCTGCGCGGTAAGAAAGTTGCCACGTCCAGCATCGGCTCGCTGGGCGATTTTCTTTTTCGCTACGCGTTGCGCAAATACGGCATCAACCCCGACCGGGAAATTACCTGGCTTTCCATCGGCACCAACGCCGAACGTTTACAGGCGCTGTTGACCGGCGTGATCGACGGCGCCGACGTGACCTATCCCGCCGATATCCAGGCCGAGCGCAAAGGTTTCCGTGTGCTGATCGATGCGCGCAAGGAGATCACCTTTCCAACAACGTCGGTTGTCACGCGCCGTAAGATCATTCGCGAAGACCGAGACACGGTGATGCGCTTCGTGCGCTCCCACGTCGAAGCCATCGCCTTTCACAAACTGAACAAAGACTTCGCCCTCAAAGTTCTGACCAAGTACGTCAGAACCACCGACCCGGAATTTCTCGAAGGCTCCTACAACCTGTTCAAACAGGACTTCATCGCCGCGCCCTACCCGATCACCAAAGGCCTGGAACCGACCTACGACTACGTCGCGCAAACCCGACCCGACATCCGCAACCACAAACCGGAAGAGTTTGTCGACGCGAGTTTTGTCAGCGAGCTGGATAAGAGCGGGTTTATTAAACGGTTGTACGAAAACCGTTAGTTATCTCCTGGTCCAACTTGCTACGCCGTCAGTTTCCGCTCCGCCACAACCCACCCAACGCGGCCGCATCGTTGGAGTTGTAGCAACGTCGCTGGCATCGACGCTAGCGAGCTTCGGCGAGCATCGGTATCGCGCCGTGGCACTTGCTGGTTTGCGATTGAGATCTGCATGGTACAGAGAATTTCTCCTGCGTAGGCGGTGGTTGACTCAGAATTATTTTCCGATATGAGTTGCACTCTCGGTGCGTCACGGTGGCGGCGTGGTTAAAGCTTCGTAAGCTACTAGTGTAAGAAAACCTGACAGTATGTAGCGCGCGCAGCGAGCCAAAACCGACCAGTCCGCGATGCTGGTTTTTTGGTGCGCTACTTGCGGTGTCTCGGACGCAGCGAAGATAGAACATCGATAAACAAGGTTCTAAATGATTCAGTTGCTCGGCCAAATCGGCCATTGATGCAGTTATGTGTGGAATTGCGGGAATAATTGGAAAGGAAGGACAGGAAGAGACAACCTCGCGTCTCCTCCGGATGCTGCAGCCCCTGGAGCACCGCGGACCCGATGACCGAGGTGCTTATGTCACATCCGGCAAAGACGCCCGGACGGTCGCCCTCGGTCATCAACGGCTCAGCATTATCGACCTCACCTCCGGCCATCAGCCAATGTCCAATGAAGACGATCGTCTGTGGATCGTCTTCAACGGCGAGATTTACAATCACCGCGAACTTCGACAAGAGCTCAAGGCCCGTGGTCATCGCTACCGGACCGATAGCGACACGGAGACCGTCATTCATGCCTTCGAGGAATATGGCGCGGATTGCGTGCATAAGCTGCGCGGCATGTTTGCATTTGCGATTTGGGACGAGCGAAAGAAACAATTGTTCGCCGCGCGCGACCGGCTGGGCATCAAGCCTTTTTACTATGCTTTTAAAAATGGCACTTTCCTGTTTGCCTCGGAGATCAAGGCGATTCTTGCCAGTGGTCTAGTTCCAGCCGCGGTCAATCACGCCGCGCTGCCGGAATTTTTCACCATGGCGCAGACCATCGAGGAGTCGACACTCTTCGCCGACGTCAAGCGGCTCATGCCGGGCCATTTACTGCGCGTTGACGGCAGCGAAATCACTACCGAGCGTTATTGGGATTGGCAGTTCACCGAGCAGGAGTCGCCGCGGCCTGACAGTTACTACGTCGAACGCTTCACCGAGTTGTTCGAT
Source organism: Syntrophobacter sp. SbD2 (assembly GCA_945889495.1). Lineage (GTDB taxonomy): Bacteria > Desulfobacterota > Binatia > UBA9968 > UBA9968 > DP-20. The sequence continues at coordinate 39,873 of CAMDBU010000016.1, forward strand.
GATTCCGTGCAGGCACATTTGTTGAGCGATGTGCCGTTGGGGATTTTTTTGAGCGGCGGCTTGGATTCGAGCTTGATCGCCGCCGTCATGGCCAAGCATATGAGCTCGCCGGTGCAAACCTTCTCGGTCGGCTTTGAGGATCGGTACTACAATGAATTTGACTATTCGCGCATCGTCGCTCGCCATATCGGCGCCGAGCATCATGAGGTGACGCTGACACCGCGGCAACTGTTCGACTCCTTACCGAAGTTGATCTGGCATGAAGACGAGCCGCTTAAAGGCGCGGCCAGTGTGGCGCTTTATTTTGTCGCGGAGTTGGCGCGGCGCCATGTGAAAGTGGTGCTCACCGGCGAAGGCAGCGATGAGTTGTTCGCCGGCTACAACGATCGCTATTGGGGTGCTCGGATTGCGCGTCGGCTAGCGCGCTGGGGTGGGGGAGTTATCCCCGAGGCCGCCAAGCGGCGTCTCCTGCGCAAAGTGTTATGGCAACTGCCGCTACCGCTGGCGGTCAAGAAAAAAATCAGCCACACGCACTTATACCTACAGGAGAACCTGGAAGGGCTGTTCTTCGACAATTTTCACAGCGTCTTCACCCGTGACATGCAGGGAGAACTGTTGGTGGCGGAGTTGGCGCGCGGACTGGCGGCCCATGATCCCTACGCCAACTCGCTGGAGTATTTTCACCGCACTAAGAGCGATACCTTTTTACATCAAATGCTCTATACGGATCTCAAGACCGATCTGGTGGAGTTGCTCATGAAGCAAGATCAGATGAGCATGGCGGCTTCGCTGGAGAGCCGGGTGCCGTTCTTGGATCATAAATTGGTCGAATTCGCCGGCACCCTGCCGGATCGTCTGGCGCTGCGTGGCCGTGCCGGCAAGTGGCTGGTCAAGAAAGCCGCCGAGCCTTACTTGCCGCGAGAAATTATTTACCGTCCCAAGATGGGCTTCCCGGTGCCTTTTGAAGCGTGGATCAAGGAAGATCAGAGCGGCTTTATTCGTGACGCTCTGTTGGGGTCAAAGGCGAAGGGTCGCGGATTCTTCAATCACACCTACGTCGAAAAATTGCTCACCCTGCACCGCTCCGGCCAGCGCGATTGTCACAGTCAAATATGGATGCTGCTCAACTTCGAACTATGGCAGCGCGAGTTTTTTGACCGACGGGCCGACGATCGGAATGGCCACGCACCGATCGCGCTATCCTGCGGCGACCCTCAGACCTTGGCCCATGGAATTCTCTACCATGGCAATGGTGCTCTCGATTATCACTGAGCCGGCCGCAGCCGCAGCTGGGCGGGTCATTTTCTCGCCGCGAATAGTTTTACCTGCGCCGCCTCGGTGATCATTCTCTCGGCATCTTCCTGAAGCAGATATCGGTCATCGACTAAGCTCCGCGCCGCCTGGCTGATGCGCTGGACGTAGTCGGCTTGGTCTTTATAGCGCTCTTCAATCGACAAACGCGGATCGCCGGACTTTCTGCGTTGCGCTTTGGTTTTGGCGAAGGGGATGAAGGAGCCGAGCAAGCCCGACAGATCTCCCTCCGCCAAGCCGCGCGGCCGCAGGTTCCAGCCGGTGTAGGTGCCGATGGGGACTTCCACCGCCGGCAGGCGAATGCCGTCGATGTCGTTGCCGTCGGCGTCGACTTTCGGCACCAGGATTTCATAGGCTCTGCCAAGCGGCCGTGGCGGATGGAATTCCATCTTGCCGCGCAGGATATTTTTGCCGTAGTCGAGAAACAGTTGGCGGTTGTGCAGGGCGGCGAAGTTGACGCCGGGGATTTTCGGGAAGCCGTTGCGCGCCGGTGGCGCCAGCGTGCGGCCGCGCACCGTCGGATAGCGGCTCGGTGGCGGTTCAATATTTTTCGTCGCCCATAAGTCCATTGCCACCATCAGCGCGCGCAGCACATCGCCGGCGGGCAGCGGATTGACCAGCAACTGGCTATCGTCTTTGGCCGGTTCGGAGCCGAAGGGGCTGTTGTGCTGGGCGCTGGCGATGACGTAGAGACGGACCTTGTCGGGAAGTTGGAGATCGTTGCCTTTGCCGTCGGTGTGGGCCAGGCAGCCGCGCTTTTGCCAGTATTCCGTCGACGTTTGCGTGTGGAAAATCAGCGGATCGGTTTTCGGCCGCTTGAGAATGCCGTCGCGCCGGCTGGTCTGCGCGTCGGCGATGATGTTGTAGGCGTGGGGAAATAGTTCCGGGTCGAGTTGGTTGGTGTGCTGCTGGGACGAGGTCACCGGCCGGGCGAACTCGTAGTTCATATACAACCGGCCGCCGCCGCCGACATGGGGCGCCATGGCGTCGAAGACTTTACGGCCCGACTCGTCTTGGTTGAAGCCGTGATAGATGAAGTCGCGCAGGTAGCGGCCGCTCTGCGAGCGGCCCCAGGCGTAGGCGTGGGTGATGTGCCCCCCTCTGTATCTCCCCCCGGGGCGGGGGGAGAGAGAGAAAATGGAACCGCCGCTTCGGGTGGAGATTTTAAGATTGGGAATGAGCGGGTTGGGTTTTCCCGTTTGGTCCTTTGATTCGAAGCGCAGGAATGAAACTAGATCGCGCACGGCGGCGAAGCCGAGGCCGAGCACCAGCGGGTTTTTCGCCGGATAGATGAACTCGTAAATATGGCCGGGTTTGAAGCCGGCGCGCAGGTAGAGATCGGTGGCGCTCGGCGTGATTACCTCGTTGCCGCTGCGCGGGTCTTTCACGCAGGCGGCAAATTCCCACTCGCTTGCCGGCACGAGAATTCTTTCGCCATAGGATTTCTCGCGTACGGTGAGCGTGGCTTGGGATTTGTCGAGCGTCGCGGCTGAGTAACTCTTCACCCGCTCGTCGCCGCTTAGCGGTTGCGACTTGACGCCCTTCTCATCAACGACGATTTCGCTGCGCGCCTGGGCGACGATCGGTTTACCGTTGTTGGTGGCGACGGGAACGTTGAGCACCAGCCAGTTCTTGAGCGCCATCAGGTCGCCCTGCCAGCCGCACCAGACGATCGTGTAGCCCTGGCGCATGAGAAAGCCGTTGCCGGCGTGTTCCAACGTGGTCGGATCGTTGGCTTCGGGGCCGTCGTTCAAGAAACCGAGAATCCGTTTGCTGCCGCGGTTGGGCGCGTCGAAAAAGATCTTGCCGTTGCCGCGCGCCATGTCGAGCGGCTTCAAGATGCAAAAGTTGCTCGAATACTCGACCCGGCCGCGCTGGTTGCGCGGCGCTTTGTTCAAGTTGACGATGATCTGGTTGAGCCGGTGTTTGGCATCGACCTCGCCGTGGATCATACCGGTGAGTTTTTCATAGGCGCCGGTGATAGCGAACTCGTGACCGTTGGCGAAGGGTTCTCTTTTTTGGATGATGAAGCGGCTTAGCATAAAATTGATAATGGATAATTGAAAATTGATAATGATCGGATTCGATTAGTATTCGTTAAACATTCGTTGCAGGTCTTTTGGGTCTTTGGTTTTGGTCAGGCCTAGCATGAGTAGGATTCTTGCCTTGTGCGGGATTAAACTATCGCCTTGGATGAAGGGGTCGGTCCAGATTACTGGGATGCGGCCTTGGCCGCCGCGGCTGGCGAGGACCACGGGGATGCCGGCGGCGGCGATTTTTTCTATTCCATTCAATTGATCGGCGGAGGGGCGGCCGTTGTAGGCGTAGCCGCTCACCACCAGCCCTTGGGCGCCGGCGGCGACGCAGGCTTGCGCCGCTGTGTCGTCACCGCCGACGTAGGCGGCGATGACATCGGTGCGCGGCAGTTCGGTGATTTCCCGGATGTCGAACTCGGAGTGCGCCGTGTGGCGCCGGGTTGGCGTGGCGTAGAAAGATACCTGGTCGTCTTCGATGTGGCCCAGCAGGCCGCGCCCCAGGGAGTGGAAGCCGCCGGGGCGCTGGTTGGTTTTGACCACTTCGCGCGCCGAATGAATCTCTTCGTGCAAGGTCACCAGCACGCCTTTGCCGCGGGCTTCCGGCGTCAAGACCAGACGGATGGCGTCGAGCAGGTTGCGGTCGCCGTCGTTGCCGACTTCGTCATGCTTGCGCTGGGAAGCAACTACCACCAGCGGTTTCTCCGTGTGGACACAGAGGTGGAGAAAGTAGGCGGTCTCTTCGGTGGTGAAAGTCCCGTGGGTGACGATGATACCGTCGACCCTCGGGTCTTGCGCCGCCGCGCTGGCGGCGCGGGCGACGTCGAGCCACTGGGTCAAGCGCATCTGGCCGCTGCGCACCCTGGTGGCTTCGAAGATTTCAAACTCCGCCATCGCCTTGGCGCGTGGAATGTCCTTTAGCACGTCGTCGATGGCGATCAGACCATGGCCGGTGTTGGCGATGGTTCCGCCGGTGGCGATGATTTTGATCAGTGGCATGGACTTCCTTCTCGATAATCGCTTCCTGGCCATACCATCGGAGGATTCCGAGCGTCAACCATGGCGCGAAATGAATTGCGTCACCGGCGCTAAGTTGGTAAGAGAGCTTGCTAATGGAGACGAGTGTCATGAAACGATTACTTATTTTACTGGCGGCGCTGTTATTGGCCGGCTTCTGGGCGTCGCTGACCGTGGCCGCCGAGGCCCGGCGGCCAGCGGAGTGGGACAAGACCGTCGAGGCGGCCAAGAAAGAGGCCAAGATCGTCATCGCCATCCCGCCGTCCAACGATCTGCGTAAAGAACTGGAAATCGTTCTCAAGCAAAAATTCGGCATCGAAGCGGAGTTGGTTGCGGCGCCGGGGCCGAAGAACGCCAGCCGCATCGCCGCTGAGAAGAAAGCCGGAGTCAATTACTTCGACGCGATCATTTGCGGCACCGGCACCGCGGCGGGGCTGACCCATGACGGGATGCTGGAGCCGCTGGAAAGTTTTTGGCTGCTGCCCGAGGTGAAAGATCCCAAGCAATGGTGGGGTGGCCATATCTGGGAAGACAACGTCAGCACGCATAAATTTTTATATTCGTTCCTCGCCGACGTGGCGACCCATGGCATCTGGTACAACACCAGCTTGGCCAAAGCCGACGAGTTGAAAGCCTTCGACGACTATCTGAATCCCAAGTGGAAGGGCAAGATCGGCTTCAGCGATCCGCGTATGCCAAGTTCCGGGCAATCGATCTGGTCGTTTATGTGGGAACTCAAGGGCGAGGAGTTTCTCAAGAAACTGGTGCAGCAAGACTTGTTTCTCACCCGCGATCTACGCCAGCTCGCCGACGCGCTCGCCAAGGGCAAGGTTGCCATCGCCTTCGGCCTCGGGCGCAGCCAGGCCGATCCCTTCGTCGATGCCGGCTTACCGCTCAAGCCGATACCGGCGCCCAAGGAGGGTTTGCCGGCGAGCAATGCCTTCGGTGTCATCGGCGTCATCAAGAGTCCGCCCAATCCCAACGCCACCAAGGTATTTCTCAATTGGTTTCTCAGCCGCGAAGGGCAGGATTGGTATGGTAGGCTTATGGAGAACGGCTCGCGCCGGCTCGACGTCGAGACCAAGTGGTTAGGCAAGATCGGCGTCAGCGCGGCCAAGGACACGATCACCGTGCAAGAGTATCATCGGCTGCGCAATCATTTGGAAGACAAGTATACCAAGGTTCGAGTGCCGGCGGGTCGGTTTGCCGAGTCGATACTCAAATGACCGCTGCAAGGCCGAATATGCAAGGCACAATGGCCATTGGTAGATTTCGCAAGTTCCTCGGCGTGACGGCGTCGGTCGTCGCGCTAATTGTTGTCACCGGCGCGGTTGGATTGACCGCCGAGTCGCGGCGACTGGCCGAGTGGGACAAGGTCGTCGAGGCAGCGAAGAAGGAAGGCAAGGTGGTGATCGCCATCCCGCCGTCCAATGAACTGCGCCGGGATCTAGAGCCACTACTCAAGCAAAAGTTCGGCATTGACGCCGAGTTGGTGGCGGCGCCGGGGCCGAAGAACGCCAGCCGCATCGCCGCGGAACGCAAAGCTGGAGTCAGTTACTTCGATGCGATCATTTGCGGCACCGGCACGGCCAAGGGGTTGACCCACGATGGCATGCTGGAGCCGATGGAGAGTTTTTGGATTCTTCCCGAAGTAAAAGATCCCAAGCTATGGTATGGCGGTCATATTTGGGAAGACAATATCAGCACGCATAAGTTTCTTTATTCGTTTTTCGCCGACGTCAGCACGCAAAACGCCTGGTACAACACGACGGCGGCCAAGGCGGAGGATTTTCGCGGCTTCGACGATTATCTGCATCCCAAGTGGAAGGGCAAAATCGGTTTCGCCGATCCGCGCGTGCCGGGCTCTGGGCAAGGTATCTGGTCGTTCATGTGGGAGATCAAGGGCGAAGAGTTTCTCCGCAAACTGGCCCAGCAAGAGTTATTTCTCACCCGCGATCCGCGCCAGTTGGCCGACGCGCTGGCGAAAGCGAAAGTGGCGGTCGCCTTCGGCCTGGGACGCGTGCCGGTCAGTCCCTTCGTCGACGCTGGACTGCCGCTCAAGCCGGTGCCGGCGCCCAAAGAAGGTCTGCCGGCGAGTAACGGCTTCGGCGTGCTCGGCGTGATCAAGAATCCGCCGCATCCCAACGCGACCAAGGTTTTCGTCAACTGGTTTCTCAGCAAAGAAGGGCAAGACTGGTATGGCCGGACGTTGGAAAACGGCACGCGCCGGCTCGACGTCGATACCCGGTGGTTGAAAGATCTCGGTATCAACGCCGCCAAGGACGCCATCGCCGTGCAGGAATATCACCGGGTGCGCAATCATTTGGAAGACAAGTATACCAAGGTGAGACTGCCGGCGGGCAAGTTCGCCGAGACGATTTTGCAATAGCGATTTGGGATTCTCTCTTTCAGGCGCCAAGACGCAAAGGTTAGGAAGAACGATTACGAAAGCTAGGGGCATGTATATGACCAAAAGAACTTGCAAAACATTCTTAGTCGGCGTGTTGCTCGTCTTATCGACAGCGCTAACATCGCTTAATGCCGCCACGGTGGACGAGATCATGCTCTACAACAAGCCCGACCGGATGAAAATGCTGGTCGACGGCGCGCGCCAGGAAGGGAAGATCACTTGGTATACTTCGTTGATCGTCAGCCAGGTTGTGCGGCCGATCACCGAGGCCTTCGAAAAGAAGTATCCCTTCATCAAGATCGATCCGTTCCGCGGCAACTCCGAGCAAATCGTCCAAAAGATGTTCACCGAGTACCAGGCGAAACGTTACGAGGTCGACATCATGGATGGTACGGTGACCGCGCCGATGGTGAAGAAGGGCGGGTTCTTGCAACGCTTCTATTCGCCCCATTTGGCTGACTATCCGGCCGAGTTGAAAGATCCCCAGGGTTACTGGGGCGTGAGCAACGTCTATTACTTCGCCGTCGGCTACAACACGCGCATGGTGAAACCCAACGAAGTGCCGAAGAGCTACGAAGACCTGCTCCATCCGCGCTGGAAAAACCAGATGATGTGGTCGACCAGCCGCGGCTCGGGGGCGCCGATGATGATCGGCAACGTTTTTCAAAACATGGGACAAGAAGCGGGCAAGGCCTATCTGCAAAGATTGAAAGGGCAAAACGTCGCCAAATCGACGGCGAGCAACCGCCAGCTGTTAGACTTGGTCATCGCCGGCGAATATCCGCTGGCGCTGCATATTTTTCACCACCACGCCCATATAAGCCGTAGCGCCGGCGCGCCGGTGGACTGGGCGCCGCTGGAGCCCTTGTCGGCGACCATTAACACGATCTCGCCGGTGACCCGCTCGCCCCATCCCCACGCGGCGATGCTGCTGCTCGATTTCATCCTGTCCGAAGAAGGGCAGAAGGTGATTCAAGCGCAGAACTACTTGCCGTCCCACCCCAAGGTGCCGGCCAAACAGGTGGACTTGAAGCCCGGCGGCGGCAGATTCAAGCGCGCGCTTTACTTCACGCCGGACTCGCAGCTTAACGAAGGCGACGGCTGGGTCGACTATTTCGAGAAGAACTTTTTGAAGTAGACGGAGCAGATTCGGATTCGGAGATTTAACCACAAAGAGCACAAAGGGCACAAAATAAATTCACAGATGACAATCTGACTCGCATCCGCTGGCGCGGCGGCATCGCCGCTGCGCGTTTCTCACTGGCAAGGAGAACTTGGATGATGGTTACAAAAGTTCCGCTTGGGTTCGGCATCGTCATTTTATTGCTAGCCGCCGTGATTTCCTCATCCTTGGCGGCGTCGGTGGAAGACGTCGCGCTGATCAAATCACCGGAGCGGCAAAAGATCCTCGTCGAGGGCGCCAGGAAAGAAGGCAAGGTTAGCTGGTATACGACCTTGATCGTCGACCAGGTGGTGCGACCGCTCAAAGAGGCCTTCGAAAAGGAATATCCGTTCATTCAAATCGAATATTACCGAGGCAATTCCGACAATGTCGTCCAGCGGGTGATCGCCGAGTATCAGGCCAAGCGCTTCGCCGTCGACATCGTCGACGGCAGCAGCTCGCCGACCATGCTGCGGCGGGCGGGCTTGATGCAGCGCTACTTCTCGCCGTATCTCGCTGAGTATCCGGCGGAGCTCAAGGACCCGCAAGGATATTGGGGCGTCGCCAATCTTTATTTTTTCGCCCTGGGTTACAACACGCGCATGGTCAAAGCCGCGGAGGTACCCAAGAGCTACGAGGATCTGCTCAACCCGCGTTGGAAGGGGCAGATGATGTGGTCCACCGCGCGCGGCGCCGGCGCTCCGGTGTTTATCGGCAATATCCTGCAAACCATGGGGCAGGAGCCGGGCAAGGCCTATCTGCAAAAACTCAAGCTGCAAAACATCGCCAAGACCACGGCGAGCAATCGCCAGGTGCTCGACCTGGTGATCGCCGGCGAGTTTCCCATCGGCTTGCAAATCTTCGCGCACCATCCGGTGATCAGCAAGAACGCCGGCGCGCCCACCGACTGGCAGCCGCTGGAGCCGCTGCCGGCGACGATCCACACCATTGGACTGACGAAAAATTCGCCGCACCCGCACGCGACCATGCTGCTGATCGACTTTCTCCTGTCCAAGCGCGGTCAGAAGGTGATTCAGCAGGCCAACTATCTGCCGGCGCATCCGGAAATACCGGCGCTGCAGGCCGACTTGAAGCCCGGCGGCGGGCGCTACAAGCGGGCCAACTATTTCAATCCCGATGTGCTCTACGACAAGAACAACGAGTGGAGCGATTATTTTCAGAATCAGTTCGTCAAGTGAGCCGCCGCGGCCAAGGAGCGCTGAGCATGGTCGATTTCGCCAGAAACATATTTGTCACTGCGCTGACCGCGATTTGCTTCGCAGTTCCGCTTGGCATCGGCCAAGCCGCCAGCGTCGAGGATGTCGCCTTGCTCAAGTCCGCCGAGCGCCAGAAAGTTCTCGTCGAGGGCGCCAAGAAAGAGGGCAAGCTGACCTTTTACACCACCCTGATCATCGATCAGGTGGTGCGGCCGATGAAAGAGGCTTTCGAAAAAGAATACCCGTTTATCCAGATGGATTATTTCCGCGGCAACTCGGATCGCATCACGCAAAGAGTGTTCGCCGAGTATCAAGCCAAACGCTACGCCGTCGATGTCGTCGACGGTAGCTCGACCACGACCATGATCAAGCGCGCTAGTTTGTTGCAACGATTTTATTCGCCGCACTTGGCCGAGTATCCGGCGGAGCTCAAAGATCCTGAAAGTTATTGGGGCGTGAGCAATCTTTATTTTCACACCATCGGTTACAACACGCGCATGGTGAAGCCCAACGAAGTGCCCAAGACTTACGAAGACCTGCTCCATCCGCGCTGGAAGGGGCAGATGATCTGGTCCACTGGGCGCGGCGGCGGTGGGCCGGTGTTGATCGGCAATATGTTGCAAACCATGGGCGAGAGCGCGGGCAAGGCCTACCTGCAAAAACTACGCGGCCAAAATATCGCCAAGAGCACCGCCAGCGCGCGCCAGGTGCTCGACATGGTGATCGCTGGCGAGCAACCGATCGTGCTGGTCATCTTCAACCACCATGCGTACATCAGCAAGAGCGCCGGCGCGCCGTCGGAGTGGCAGCCGCTGGAGCCGGTGCCGGCGACCATCAGCACCATCGGCATTCCCAAGTTCGCACCCCATCCTCACGCCGCCATGTTGTTCATGGATTTCGTCCTGTCTAAGCGCGGCCAGAAGGTCATGCAGCTGTCGAATTATCTGCCGGCCCATCCGGAGATGCCGGCGCTGCAAGCCGATCTCAAGCCCGGCGGCGGCCGCTTCAAGCGGGTCAATTACATGAATCCGGAGAGGCAGTTCGATCAGGGCAACGACTGGGTCGACTATTTCCAGAAAAATTTCGTGCAATAGGCGCCACACACAAAGTTTTTGCCCGGCCAATTACCTTGACAAGCGAAGGGTAGTCAGACTAGCTTCGCAGCGATATGGCTAAACTTGGCTTGCCGCCGAGAGGTATTGTGATGACGCCACGACTTGGAAGCTTCTCTATTCTATGCGCGCTTCTCGCGGTTTTGGCGGGCAGCCATCTGGCACCGGCGGCTTCGGTGGAAGAGGTCGCGCTCATGAACCGCGCCGACCGGCAGAAAATCCTCGTCGAGGGCGCCCGCAAAGAAGGCAAGGTGAGCTGGTACACTACCTTGATCGTCGATCAGGTGGTGCGGCCGGTGAAAGAGGCTTTTGAAAAAGAATATCCGTTCATCCAAGTAGAATATTTTCGCGGCAATACCGAGCGCATCGTTCAGAAGATGATCGCCGAGTATCAAGCCAAACGTTACGAGGCCGACTTGATCGACGGCACGGTGTCGCCGACCATGGTGCGGCGCGCCGGCTTATTGCAACGGTTTTCATCGCCGCTGTTCGCCGAGTATCCCGCCGAGCTCAAGGATGCCCAGGGCTTCTGGGGCGCGACCAATCTGTATTTTTTCGCCACCGGCTATAACACGCGCATGGTCAAGCCCAACGAGATTCCCAAGACCTACGAAGATCTGCTCAACCCGCGCTGGAAGGGTCAGATGATGTGGTCCACCAGCCGGGGCTCGGGGGCGCCGATGTTCGTCGGCACGATCCTCAACACCATGGGCAACGAGGCGGGCAAGGCTTATTTGCAAAAATTGAAACAACAAAACGTCGCCAAGACCTCGGCGAGCAACCGCCAGGTGCTCGACTTGACCATCGCCGGCGAATATCCGCTGGCGCTGCAGATGTTCAACCATCACGCCTATATCAGCAAGGCGGTGGGCGCGCCGGTGGATTGGATCGCCCATGAGCCGGCGACCGCGACGATCAACAACATCGGTCTCGGCAAATACGCCAGCCATCCCCACGCGGCGATGCTGCTGATCGACTTCATCCTGTCGGAAAGGGGCCAGAGAGTTTACCAGCAGTCGAATTATTTGCCGGCCCATCCCAAGGTGCCAGCCAAGCAGGTCGACCTCAAACCCGGCGGCGGGCGCTTCAAGCGGGCGTTTTACATCAATCCCGATCAACAGTATGACAAGGGTAACGATTGGACGGAGTATTTTGAAAATCTGTTCATGAAATAGCCTAGGAATCAGACGTGGCCAAACAACCAACCAGCGAATCCCTCGACCTGGCGCTCAAAGGCGGTCAAGCGCGCGCCGGCTTTTCTCTCGACATGGCGTCGCGCTTCGACGTCGCCAGCGTGGTGATGATCTGCGTCTCCATCGTCACCGGCTACTTGGTCTTACCGCCGCTCTATTCGGTGATTCAAACCAGTCTGTTCACCACCAAGCTCACCGGTGAGATCGATCAGTTCACCTTGCGCTACTACCAGGATCTGTTCCGCGAGCTGCAAGTGATCGGCCCGTTCCTCAATACTTTTTACTTTTCCATCGGTAGCGCGCTGTGCGCCACCATCCTCGGCGGCTCCATCGCCTGGATCGTCGTGCGCACCGACAGCCCGCTGCGCGGCCTGGGTTACTTCACCGCCTTCGCTTCGTTCGGCACGCCTTTCATTCTCTACACCATCGGTTGGCTGCTGCTGCTCGGTAAGGCCGGACCGGTCAACTATTGGCTGAAAATTATTTTTGATCAGACCACGCCGGTGTTCAACGTGTACTCCATGTTCGGCATGATTCTCATCGAGTCGCTGCTCTGGTCGCCGTTTGTCTTTCTCATGCTCGCGGCGGCGTTTCGCTCCATGGACCCATCCCTCGAAGAAGCCTCGGCGGCCTGCGGCGCGCGGATGTGGCAGACCATGCGGCGGATCTCCCTGCGCTTGATGCTGCCGGCGTTTTTCTCGGTCATGCTTTTAATATTTATCCGCACCTTTGAATCCTTCGAGATTCCCGCTTTGGTCGGACTGCCCGGCGATATCCGCGTGCTGACCACCTCGATCTATCTCGACGCGCAGAAACTGCCGCCGCGTTACGGCAGCGCCGGGGCGTTCTCGGTGCTGCTGATGGTTGTCGTGGCGGCGACGCTGTATTTTTATTTTCGTCTGACCCGCGAGGGCGATCGTTATCAAACCGTCACCGGTAAAGGCTACCGGCCGACGCTGATCAATCTCGGCCGCTGGCGCTATCTCACCGGCGCCGGGCTGCTGACCTATTCGATCGTATTGCTCGTGCTGCCGTTCCTGATCATCCTCTGGGCCTCGGTATTGCCGTATTACATGCAGCCGGGACTCGAGGGACTGACTAAGTTGACGTTGAAAAACTACGTCACCGCGCTGCACTTTCCCAAGATCACCGACGCGATCAAAAATAGCGTGCTGCTTGGTCTCGGCAGCGCCAGCTTCGTCATGGTGCTGACGTTGCTCGCGTCCTGGCTCTTGGTGCGTACCAAAATTCGCGGCCGCTGGCTGCTCGATCTCATGACCACGCTGCCGTTATTGTTCCCTGGCATCGTCATGGGTCTGGCGATTCTACGCTTCTATCTATTCGTGCCGATTCCGGTGTACGGCACGTTGTGGATTTTACTTATCGCGTTTGTCACCCGCTACATTCCCTATGGCATTCGTTACACCCACTCGGGCTTGTTGCAGTTGCACAAAGAGCTCGAAGAGGCGTCCTACGTCTCCGGCGCGTCCTGGTTCAGCTCCATGCGGCGGATTATCTTGCCGTTGATGACACCGTCGTTTCTCGGCGGCTGGATTTTTATTTTTCTGCTCTCGGCCAAAGAGTTGTCCATGTCGGTTTTACTCGTCAGCCCGCAAACCCCGGTGGTGTCGGTAGCGATCTTCGAGCTTTGGGAAAACGCCCAGGTCGGCGAGCTCGCCGCCTTCGGCGTGATCTGGACCGCCATCCTGGTCACCGTCGCGATCGTCTACTACGCCTTCGCGCGCCGCTACGGGATTCAGCAGAACTGATCGATCCGCCGCGATCGCGTTTGCTTGCCATTTCACTCATCGGCCGCGCAGCATCCGTTTATGATTTCTCTTGTCATCGGCTTGGCGGTTCTCAGCGTGGTGATGATTCCGCTTGAAGCTAGATGGCCCGCCTTGCCAAACCAGCCGCGCTTTCGGCGCGGTTGGCCCTTGGATCTGGTCTACTGGTTTTTTACTACATTGATAACTAAACCGGTTTCGCGGGTTGTCGTGGCGATCGTGCTGTTTCCGGCGCTCAAGCTCAGCGGCGCGGGAACTTATGCCAAGCTCCTCGAAGGCTTCGGCCCGCTTGGCGATCAGCCGCGTCTCGACCAAGCTCTACAAATGATTGTTCTTATCGACTTCGTCGGTTACTGGCTGCATCGCTGGTTTCACAGCCCTCGGCACTGGCGATTTCATGCGGTCCACCACAGTTCAGTCGACTTAGATTGGCTGTCGGCGGGGCGGGTTCATCCAGTGAACGATATCGTAAACAAGGCGGTCGAAGCGGCGCTGGTTGTTTCCCTCGGCTACTCGCCGCTCTTGCTCGCGGGGGTGCTGCCGTTTTTTCTCTTTTACGCGATCTTGCAGCATGCCAATGTGACTTGGGATTTCGGCCCGCTCAAAAAAGTTTTCGCCAGTCCCAAATTCCACCGCTGGCATCACACCTCGGCGCAGGAAGGCCAGGACAAAAACTTTGCTGGACTGTTGCCGCTGTGGGATATTCTCTTCGGGACTTACTATATGCCGGAGCATCAGCCGAGTAAGTTTGGCGTCAATGACGCCGTACCCGAAGGGTTAGTCGGGCAGATGGTTTGGCCGTTCCGCAAGCCAGCAGATTCCAGCGAAGCCTTATGAGCGATAAAAGCGCGATATGGGTGCTGTTAATCCTGCTTTGCCTCTCTCTGGCGCAGGGCTCGAGTTGGGCCGATAGTTGGCCGGGGGCTCGGCCTGTTCAGGTATTTAGCGAATCGGCGAAGTATTTTGTCCGGGTGATTCCCGGTGACAGCATCGGTGACACGGTTGGTTTCGCTGGGGCGCGCAAGGGGAAATACGCCCAGGCTTTGTATTATGCGCTGCAAGGGGATCGTTCTTACAAGTTGCTGCATGAGATCACGCTGCAAAATCCCGTCGCGCCGGTGGACCTGTTGTTGTCGGATCACGGATACTTCATCGCTTTCGATAATTGGCACAATCTGGGCTACGGCAAAGTGGCGGCGATCTACGCGCCCACGGGAAGACTTGTGCGCAGCTACGAGCTCAACCAGCTTTATGCCGCGGCGCTGATCGAGAAGATTCCCACTTCGGTCTCGTCGCGCCATTGGCGTTGCCAGCCGATCCATTTTGTCGAGCCCAAGGAGCAAAAAAGTGTCTATGTGCCGGAGGCGCTGGGCGGATATTTTGTTTTCACGTTAGCCAGCGGTGCAATGAACTATGCCGCCGGCGGGCGCAAGGAGTGCGTGGCGCCGGCGGGGCCGATGTCGCAAACGCGCCATGGATCGTAACTCTCGCGACGCTTTTTGCTGGCGATTCCGGTTGCAATTGACGAGCCTCTTCGCATAATCACTTTCGATAAACAGGGGAGGTCTTATGGACGGACCGCGGCGTTGGGAAATGATCATCCTTATTGCGTGTATTGCGCTTGGGCTTGGCTGGCAGAACGCGGGCGCGCAGCAGGTCTCGCTCGCCTTCAGCTCGGTGGATTCGCCCAACGCCAATTGGTACATCGCCAAGGAACGGCAGCTCTTCAAAAAGCACGGCCTCGATGTTGAGCTGATCTACATTCCATCGTCGACCACGACGATTTCGGCGGTGGTTGCCGGTTCTGTAGCGGTGGGCAACATTTCGGGCGGCGCCACCGCCAATGCCGCGGTGGGCGGCGCCAACGTGGTGGCGGTGGGCTGTTTCATCAACACGTTGCCCTACGATCTGGTGGTCCATGAGTCGATCCGCTCGGCGCAGCAGCTCAAGGGCAAGGCCATCGGCATCAGCCGGGTAGGCAGCTCTTCCGACGTGGCGGCGCGGGTGTTTCTCAAGGAGTTGAAGCTCGAGCCGGACAAAGACGTGGCGATTCTCCAGGTCGGTGGCTCGACGGAAAGAGCGGCGGCCTTTCGCACCGGGCGCATCATCGCGTTTCCGGCGCCGCCTGGGGTGATTCATCTCACCCATGGCATGCCGCACCGGATTCTCGCCAGCATGGCGGATTTCCCCAAGGGATTTCCCTTTCCCTATGTCTGTCCGACGGCGTCAAAAAGCTTCGTCAAAAGCCAACGCGACACCATGAAACGAATCCTGATGGCGCTGATCGAGGCGACGCACTTTTACAAGACGCGCAAGGAGGAAGCCAAGAAGGTCATGGCGAAATACACCCGCCATAGTAATGAAGCATTTTTGGAAGCGGCCTACATGAGCAGCGCCAAGCTGTTCGAGCAGGTGCCGCTGGTCAACCGCGAGGGCATGGATGTGCAAGTGAAGGACGCGGTGTCGCGCAAACCGGGCAGCCCGCTGAAAGTCGACGATCTCATCGACGACAGTTTGGTGTTGGAGTTGGAGAAGGAAGGATTCATCGGCCGGATTTACAAACAGTGAAACATTGACCGTCGCGCTCACTTATGGATCGCCGATATTACTTTGTATTCTTGATCGCTATCGCCGCGCTTGCTTGGCGCATCGTCATGCATTTCGTCGACAAGGGACGGATCAAAGACGAGGTCGAGACCAGGTTGGGCCGGATTGTTTCGATTTCCTGGAATCCCTTCGGCCGCGGTTGGTTCTTTGAAAAAGGCGAGCGCCATTACGACGTGACCTACATAGATCGCGCCGGCAAAACCATCGCCACCGGATGTAAGACCAGCCTCGTCACCGGCGTCTATTGGGCCGAGGCGCCGCAAGTCGCTGAGCCGCAGACGCGCCTCATCTCGCGCCACCGCTGTTCCAAGTGCGGCTACACGCTGCAAATTGATTGGCGCGCCTGCCCCAACTGCGGCAAGGCGACGGAGTTCGCGTGAGCCGCGGCGATCTGGGGTTTCCCACCATGCGCAATCCGCGACGAAAAATCCTGCTGCTGACGCTTGGCTTGGTGCTCTTCAACCTCGCTTGCACTGCAAACACGCCGCCGCCCGGCGGCGACAAACTCACGTTGCCGCGGCAGGTATTCCTCGTGCGCCACACCGAGCGCGAAGTGGACGGCGAAGATCCGCCGCTGGTGGCGGCCGGCGAAGCGCGCGCCCAGGCGCTGGCTGAAGCGCTGCGCGACGCCGGCATCACGCGCATCGTTACGACGCAGTGGCGGCGCACCCGCGACACAGCGCAGCCGCTGGCGAAGTTGCTGCGGATCATGCCGCAAGTGATTCCGGTTCATGACGGCAAGGCGCGCGAGAATATTGACGAGACCGCCGCGGCGGTGCGCCGCTACCCAGGCGAGACGGTGCTGATCGTCGGCCATATCACCGTCACCGGCGTGATCGCCGCACTCGGCGGGCCGCGGCTACCGACGATCTGCGATAACGTGTATTCCGATTTGTTCTTGTTCACGCCGGCGGCGGGCGATGGCGGCTTGACTCACATGCATTATGGCGCGGCGGAGGATATCTCGCCGCGCTGCCGAATTAGCCGGCCGATGGATTGAGCTGGCGGCGGTTCAGGCGATACGGTCACGGACTCGGATTTTCTCCCGCAAAGGCGCAAAGGCGCTAAGTTCGGAAAACTTGATATCTGAAGCCTTCGCGTGCGATTACGCAATCGGCGCGGTTCTGATCTCCGGCGCCGCGCGGGCTTGCCAGCGATAGAGAATCAAACCCACCGCGATGCCGGTCAAGCTCACGTACTTGGTCGCTAGGCTCGATATCGCGATGCTGAGTAGACAGAGCAGCACCGGTGCAACGCATAGCGCGATGACGCCGGCGGTGCCGTGGGGAATGCGATAGGGCCGGGGCATCTCTGGTTGCTTGATGCGCAGCCAGACCAGGGCGGCGAACTCGAGCAGCAGGGCGGCGGCGTAAAGAAACATGTCGACTTCGATCAGCTCCTGAAAAGAAAAAGGCACGAGCAAAGCGACGCCGGCGCTGTTGATGAGGATGGCGCGCCAGGGCGTGTCATAGCGCGTATGGCTTGCCGCCAACGCTGGTGGCAACATTCGCCGCCGCGCCATGGCGAAGGCCACCCGCGCTGAGGTGCAGAGCAGCGCGCTGAACATGCCCGCGGCGCTGATCAACGCCGCTACCGTGAGCCAGATGCCCAGCCATGAGCCGCCGACCTGGGCGGCGATTTTCGGCAGGTAGCCTTCTTTCCACTGCGACCAATCTGAAGCGACGCCGGTGCCCACCGCCATTGGCAGCAAGTAGGCCGCGGTGACCACGATTACTGTTAGAATCATGGCGCGCGGGTAGACGCGAGTGGGCTGGCTGACTTCGCCGGCGCAGCAGCCGGCGTTGTCCCAGCCCGAGGTGTTCCACAACAGTACGCTCAGTAGCAGCGGCCAGTCGGTGCTGGCGCTACGCTGGAGCCAGTTGGCCGGCGCCACTTGCGGCAACCCGAGGATCACCATGGCGGCGAAGGGCGCCAGCACCAGCGCAGTGAAGACAATTGACGTGGCGCCGACCAAGCGGATGCCGCGAATGTTCACCCAGGTGATGACGCCGATCAGCGCGGCGGCGATGAGCCAGCGCTCGAAGGGGCCCATGTCGCCGCGCAGGTAGGCCAGATAGTCGACGAACATCACCGGATAGAGCGCGTTGTCGGCGAAGCTGCATAGCCAGCTCAACCAGCCTTCCTGAAAGCCCCAGAATCGGCCGAAAGCTTTTTCCACCCAGACGACGTAACCGCCGTCCTCGGGCATCGCCGTGGACAGCTCGGCGGTCATTAGCGCGGTTGGCAGACTCCAGATCCAGGGCAGAATGATAATGCCAAGCAGCACGAGGAGCGGGCCGGCGGCGCCGACACCGTCTTCCAGGCCATAGCAGCCCGTGGTAAAAGTCCGAATTTTACAAAACGCACGGGGGCAGTGCGAAGCGGCGACTTTGGATCGCAAATAGTCCCAGAGCGAGGCCTCGGCAGCAAATAGCGGTTGCTCGGTCGCGCCGTAGCACCCACAGCGTAAAATAATCAG
>CAMDBU010000017.1 GCA_945889495.1 Syntrophobacter sp. SbD2
CGACGCACACACTTGGCCTATACCGAACGCCAGCTAAGAAGCAGGGGTTCCGCTACGGTCCGATTTCTACCTTGGAGGCTGCTACCAACAAACCGACCTGACATTTTCGCCTTGCCGTTAACATGACAGATTGACGTTGCTACGACACCTTCGAGATTGCTGTTGATGGCGTTGTGCAAGATGTACAGTGGACGGACGGCAAGTCCGCCCCTGTGGCGCTGTCGTCTTTCGCAATCTTCGACTCACGCTGTGCGCGTGCCTACCTTGATAGCGAAGATGACTTTTCTTACGTGCCCTACGGGCTCGATGTGTTCGAGGGGCTGGCCAATCTCTGCAAACAGTTGAAGACTGCGGTCGATAACGAGCATGCGCAGTCCGCCGCCGACCTTACAGCGTTCGCGCCGTTGCTCGGCGACACACTCGTTGGCAAACTGATTTCAGGACTTTCGGCCAAGACGTTACAGGACCAAATCAACGCGTTAGCCACGCTGTCTCTGGAAGAATTGGCCCAGCATGCAGCGCTGGACAAAAGTCTGAAAGAAAGCAATCCGAAGGAGAAGGCGGTTCAATTACGCCTGCGTGCCCGTCGAGTCGCCGCCATCGCGACAAACGCAATCAACAAGGGCGCGCTGGTGGATCATACGGTGGTGGCCAAGTTACGCGGTCTGGCAGACAGTTACCGTACGGCACAGTCGGCCGCCGCACTTGCAGCCAAGCAGTTTAAGGAGGGGGAGAACCTGCTGCCGGGGACCGGGGGTGAGGCATGGCGCGAGCTGTTCGATGCCGCTCGCAGGTTCGCGGTCGTATCCCACCCGGACAAAGCATTTCCTGAGCTGGGCATGGATGCGCCTTGCCCTCTGTGCCAGCAACCTCTCGCCGAAGGCGCCGCCCGTTTGCTGCGCTTCGAGGCCTTTATCCAGGAGGAAGCAGAGATAACTGCCCAGGCGCGCCGCACCGCTCTGTACGCCGAATACAAGCCTTTCATCGCGAACGTGCTGACGCTAAATCTGGATGATGTGACCCACGGCGAGATCGAAGTCCTTGACCCGCAACTCGCCAAAGATGTTAAAGCCTTTGGGCTAGCGCTGACCGCTCGCCAGGATGCCATCAGGGAGGCGGTGCTCTCGTACCAATGGGATGGCACCGATCAGGCTATGATCAACCCGGCAGCGAGACTTCAAGAGCTGGCCAACAAGCTGAATGCCGAGGCCGATGCTCTTGAGAAAGCATCGGACGAAAAGGCGCGTGCCGAACTTCAAAAGCAGTTTGGCGAACTCGATGCACGAGTGCGTCTGAGTCAGGTCAAAAATGCGGTGGTCGCGGCCGTAACCCGACTCGGCCATCAATTTAAACTTGAGCAGTGCCTGTCAGCGATCAAGACCAATTCCATCTCGCTGAAGGCATCGGAACTGGCTGAAAAGGTCGTGTCCAAAGAACTGGCCGACGCGCTCAATCGCGAATTCAAGGCGCTGGGCGCGGGCACGCTCCGCGTTTCGCTTCAGAGCCGCTCCGACAAGGGTAAAGCCTTGCACAAGTTGAAGCTGGAGCTGCCCCAGAGCCGTAGCCCCGGCGACATCCTCAGTGAAGGCGAGCAGCGAGCCATTGCGATCGGCTCCTTTCTGGCCGAGGTCGGTCTAAGTGGTCGCAAGGGCGGAATCGTGTTCGATGACCCGGTGTCCTCGCTCGATCATCGCCGCCGCGAACTGGTGGCGAAGCGCCTAGCTGTTGAAGCAGCGCAGCGCCAGGTCATCGTACTCACCCATGACATCTATTTCCTTTGTCTCGTGGCCGAGGAGGCAAAGCTGGCTGGTGTGCCGATCGGCACCCAGAGCCTGACACGCCGTCCTGAGGGGTTCGGGGTTGCCGATCCGGATCTCCCGTTCGAGGGTAAAACCGCCAGCAAGCGAATTGGAGCCTTGAGAGCTCAGCATCAATCCATCGCAAAACTGTACAAAAGCGGCGAAGAGCAGGAGTCCCGAAAGCAAACTGTTGATGCCTATTACCGGCTCCGTATGACGTGGGAACGCACCGTCGAGGAAGTCCTCCTGCGCGAGGTGATTCTGCGCTTCCGCAAAGGCGTCGAAACACAACGACTTGCAGGAGTCGTTGTCGAAGACGACGACTATGCCCAAGTGTATGCCGGCATGACGAAGTGCTCGAACTACGCGCACGACAAAGCCCTGCAAGGCGGCATTGCTGTTCCCGAACCCGACGAACTCCTCGCCGACATCATAGCGTTGGATACTTGGCGGGACGGAATCGAAAAGAGGAGCAAGATCATCGCGCAGAAACGCAAGACGTAACGCGACTTACATCAAAATACGTCGTAGAAAAGCTAACGAATCATTCCAGCGCCTGCCCCCTGCAGCCGCTGAACTCAAGCGTCAAAACCTTAATCTACGCAAGTAGCAACACCACCATTCGCCAGCGCTGAAGTTTCATCCGAAAACAATTTGAACTACTTGAACGTTTTGAACCCGTTCACTTCGTTCCGACAAACCGCGACATCGTCTGCGGCTTATACTCATCCGGCGCCTTGGTAACGAACAGCTCCGGTTCGATGCCGTAGAGCCGGCGGGCGTTGCCGCCGAGCATTTTTTCGCGGGCGCTTTGCGGCACTTTATATTTGTCCATGTGGTCGATGGCTTCCCAGACGTCCGACGCGTCGAGATGCGGCATGTCGGAGGACCACAGCGCGATGTTCTCGAACAGGTCCCACAAGCGCAGGGTGATCATCTCGTCACTTTCGAAAGCGATGAAGCATTGTTTGTAAAACACTTCGTGCGGATCGCCGATCTTCTCGCCGATATGCTTATACAGATCGAGATAGGTCTCGGCCTTTTCGAGAACCAGCGGCAGCCAGCTGGAGTTGGATTCCAAGATCGCCACTTTCAGCTTGGGGAATTTTTCCAGCCAGCCGGTCATCAAGACCACGCCAGTCCAGGTCATCGCTTCGGCCATGAAGCCGTAAGCCGCGTCGCCCGCCTGCTTAGAACCCATGATCTGCATAATGTTAGCGACGAACTGGCCAGGCGAATAAACCATAATGTCTTCGTCGGAAAACAACCGCTTGCGGTTGGCGCCCATGCGCTTGTCCAGCTCCGGCGACATCGCTTCGCCGCGCGACGGGAAAGTGTGCATGCCGAGCACCATGCCCAGCTCCTCGAACTCGCGCCACAAGGGATCGTACTCGGGAAAGGTCGGATACTTGCCTTGAGCGATGATCGGCCGGATCAGCGCCGACTTGAAGCCGCGCTTGGCGACTCGGCGCAACTCTTCGATGGCGAAGTCGACGTTCTGCGTCGGCAACACCGCTGCCGGGAACAGCCGCTTCTTGTCGGCGCTGCAATAATCGTAGACCCAGTCGTTGTAGCCGCGGGCGCAGATGTAGGCCGCGTCGGCGTTTTCCACCAGCGGCAGATAGACGAAGGTCGACGGGAAGATCATCACCTGGTCGATGCCCGAGGCGTCCATGTCCTTCAAGCGCACGTGGGGATCGCGCGCGCTCCGGTTGCGGCCGACCACCTCGTCCCATTCCTTGGTGCCGGGCTGGGTCTGGCCGATAATCTTCTTGGTCAAACCCGGATGCCAGGTCTCGCCGGGATATTTCCAGCTGTCAGGATCGCGAAAACTGATGCGCGAGTTGCGCACCAGGAACAGCCGGTCGGAGTCCCGGTAGAAATGGGTCTTGGCGAAATCGCGGTTTTTCTGCGGAATATACTTGTCCCAAACCTCCGGCGGCTCGTAAATGTGACTGTCGCAGTCAAATACCGAAAAGTCTTTCGTCCTGCCTTGTGCGTTGTAAGCCATAAATGCCTCCCTGTACTTGCGTTTTAATGTTGGAAGTTAGTGCCATGTCGCTTCGGAATGTTCACCACAGAGGGCACAGAGATCACAGAGGGTTCGGAAAGTATTTTCTCCCTGGTCTCCGTACTACTATAGCCGATAATTTGCGCGGCTTGCGTTGCTGTTAGAACACGCGAACCAACTCGGAATCGGATTTTCCTCTCGCCAAGGCGCAGAGACGCCAAGTTCGGAAGATAAAAGATAATATCATAAACCGTGATTGCAATTACGATTCTCCGACCTTTGCGAGCTTAGCGCCTTTGCGAGAGATATTCCGAAATTCGGTTGCGGCTTTGCCACACTAGGTGCTCCGTGGTGAAAAATCTATTTCAACTCCCGCGCAAAAACTCCCTTATCATGCCATGTACCTTCTCCGGCTCGGTGTAAAAATAACTATGACGCGCGCCGGGCAGGACGATCAATTTGGCGCCGGGAATCCCCTTGGCCAGGATGTCGGCGCCGCTGCGGTGCGACATGTCGCTGACCACGAAGTGATCGTCGTCGCCGACGAAGATCAGCGTCGGCACTTTAATGTCTTTCAACCGACCGCTGGTGTCATGCTCCTGGCGCGCTAGCACATGGCGGAAGTAAAATTCCGGTCCGCAGAGGTTCGCCATGCGCACCTGGAGATATTTTTCGATGTCGTTCATGTGGTTGCGCACGTACTCTTCGGTCCAGCCGACCACGATGGTGTGGTCGCGGACATATTTCACATAGCCCCACTCGACCATCTCGGTGGCGATGCGTATTGGAATGCCGCGGTCGCCCGGATGGGCCGCGCCGCTGGAGGCGAGGATTAGCTTGCTGACTTTGCGCGGATGATCGAGAGCCAAGAGCTGCGCCACCCGACCGCCCATGGAATGGCCGCAAACTATGGCGCCATCGAGGCCGAGGTGGTCGAGTACCGCGACGGCGTCCTCGGCGAATTGTGCTGTGCTGTACTTATTCGAGGGCTTCCCCGAAAGCCCCGTGCCGCGGTAGTCGAGCGTGACGACGCAATGATCGCCAGCGAACTCCGGGGTCTGATAAAGATTCCACACCGCGCCGTCGCAGGCGGTTTCGCTCAAAAACAAGAACGGCGTCCCCTTACCGGTGGCCTCGTAGTAAATCTCGACACCGTCTTTGGCTTTCGCATAGGGCATGGATGGTTCTCCTTCTTGGTAGCAATAAACCAACACCGGCCTTCCTGACAAGCATATTAGCGATTTTTGACTCGGCGCCGTTTCAACCCGTAACTCAAAACTCGAAACCAAACTATTCCTATTGACAGCCGGCCACCGCCCCCACTATTCAAGACAGAACAAGGAGAAAAGCCATGGCGAATAAATTTGTCGACTGCGACGGGCATGTGATGGAGAACACGGACGAGATCATCCGGCTGGTGGGCGAGCCGTTTAAGACCACCGGCCATATGAACCCGCGCCGCATGTTGCCCAGCCTCGACCGCTTTCACACGCCGCGCTTGGAAGAGCGCAAGCCTGGCACCTTCGATCCCAACGTCGGGCCGGAGAAGTGGGTGCAGTTCCTCGACAAGATGGGGTTGGAGTTCAGCGCGCTGTTCCCCACTGAGGGATTAGCCTATGGTCAAGTCGCCTTCGCCCCCTGGGCGATCGCCTACGCTAAAGCTTACAACAACTGGCTCAGCGCCAAATATTTGAAATTCAACTCGCGCCTCAAAGGCATCGCCTTGATCCCGCTGCAAGATGTCGGCGCCGCCGTGGTGGAATTGCGCCGCGCGGTGAAGGACTTGGGCATGGTCGGCGCCATGCTGCCGTCCAACGGCTTGAGTCCGCACCTGAGCTCGAAGCATTTCTGGCCGGTGTACGAAGAAGCCGCCAAACTCGACTGCGCGCTGGCCGTCCATGGCGGCTGCTACGGCGACCTCGGTTTCAACAGCTACACCGTCTTCCCCGCCACCCGCGCCCTCGGCATGCCGGTGCCGCTCGCCATCGCCGCCACCGGCATGATCGTCGACGGTGTCTTCGATGAGTTCCCGAGCTTGCGCGTGGGATTTTTGGAAGGCGGCACCTGCTGGATACCCATGGTGCTCGACCGGCTCCATCGCGAGCGCGAATACGGCGGCCTGCAAATCAAGCGCGCGCCAGTGGACTACTTCACCAGCGGCAAGATCTTTTGCAGCTGCGAAGGCAACGAGAAGGCGCTCGCCTACGCCATCGAGCGGGTCGGCCCGGCGCCGTTCATGTTCGCCTCGGACTTCCCCCATGAAATCTCGCTCGACAACTGCTTGGAAGAGATCGACGAGATCCAAGTGCGCAAGGATTTAAAGGAAGAACACAAAGCCGCCATCCTGGGCGAGAACGCACGGCGGTATTACAAGATATAGACGCACCGGTTGTGACGAACTGGCCGCCTCGTCATTCCCGCGCAGGCGGGAATCCAGGCGCGGACAACGTTCGTCATACCGGCGAAGGCCTCTATCCAGGAGTGGCGGGTGGGGGTTAGCCTGGATACCCGCTTTCGCGGGTATGACGGAAGCATGAAACAATTGCGCTCATATGTATTCTCAAAGGAAAAACGACATGGGACCCATTCTAAAATTTGGAATTACCGGCTTGGCCATTCTGTCGGCGTTCTTCGCCTCGCGGCACCAAGTCGCCGCCCTCGACAAAATCAAATTCCCCTACTCGCCGATTTCCTACCATAGCCTGCCGTTCTTGGTCGCCTATGAAGCGAAGCTGTTCGAAAAGCATGGCTTGGCGGTGGACCCGATCTTCGCCGGCGCTTCGTCGCTGATCGTCCAGTCGATGCTCGCCGGCGAGGCCGATCTGGCCGGCATGGCGGGGCCGGCGGTGATTTCCAACGTGTTGAGAGGCGGCGATGTCATTCAGGTGGCGGCGCTGGTGAAATCCTTCAGCGTGCCGCTCTACGTCCAACCGAGCATCACGCAGATCGGCCAATTATCCGGCAAGCCGGTCGGTGTCACCCGCTTCGGCTCGGTGTCGCATTTCACCGCCAAGGCGATCCTCGACCGCTCCAACGTCCCGGACGCGATCATCATACAGACCGGCGGCTATCCGGAGTCGATGACCGCGCTCAGCACCAACGCCATCGCCGGCGCCATGATCCCGGCGCCGCAAAGCGTGGTGCTGCGCGAAAAAGGGTTTCGCGAGCTGGTCAGCATCAAGCAGATTCGCGACATGAACATTCGCTTCATCGAGCAAGGCGTGGTCGCGCGGCGCGGCTTCGCCGAGAAAAATCCCGATATCGTCAAGCGCTTCATCAGCGCGGTCTATGAAGGCTTGAAAAAAATCCACGACGACAAGCCGCTAGCGCTCAAAGTCCTGGCCAAATTCACCAAGATCAGCCGGCAAAACATGCTGGAAGAAAGTTACCAGGCCGGCATCGACGCCTTCGCCAAAGATCCACGCATACCTCCGGAGGTGTTTAAGGATCTGGCCGACCAATTGGTGGGTTTGAAACTGATCGATGGAGCAGCCGCGCAGAAAACTCCCCTCACCGCTTACTACGACAACCGCTACATAGATGAGTTGGAGAAAGCCGGATTTTTCAAACGGCTCTGGCAGTAGACTTCGGGCCTATCCATTGGCTCGATACTGGAGGTTCGATCATGGGACATCGCTGGCCAATCGCTTGTGCGCTCCACGCATTTCTCGTGGTCGCCGCGTCTTTCACAGCGGCCAACGCCCAACCGCTGACGCCGATCCTGGTCGCCTACGCCGGCCAAAACGAAACCGCCGGCCCCATGTGGATCGGCGTCGAGCGCGGGACGTTTCGGAAATACGGCCTGGACGTGCGCATGGTGCAGCTGCGCAACGGTTCGCTCAGCATGTCGACCTTGGCGTCGGGCCAGGTGCAGTACAATTATGGCTCGCCGGCCAATGCGCTCTCCGCCGCCGCCGGCGGCATGCGCCTGCAATGCGTCGCCTCGCCGGTGGCGAAAATCCCCCGCGAACTGATCGCGCGCAAGGAGATTCGCACGCTCGACGACCTGCGCGGCAAAACCTTCGGCGTGCAGAGCATCGGCGGCGGCTTCTGGCTGCAAACCATGATCGCCTTGGATTATCTCGGCATTGATCCAGACCGATACGATCTCAAGATGCGCATCCTCGGCGACACCGCGACAGTCACCCAGGCGCTCGGCACCGGCGGCGTCGGCGCCACGGTGATCCCCTACAGCTTCAGCGAAGCCGCCAAACGCGCCGGCGCCAATGTCTTGGCCGACATCGGCAAACTGCCGATCCCCTACCAGGGCACGACCATTTGCTTTCTGCGCGACACGCCGTCGCAAAATCTCGACATCATATCCCGTTTACTCAGAGGCCTGGTCGACTCCGTGGTGATGATTCACGATCCCGGCGCCAGACTTGACGTAACGGAAATCCTGCGCAAAAGTTTTCGCTTTCCCAAACTAGAAGACGCCGAGGCGTCCTATAAAGTGTTGGGCCAGATGGCGACCCTCGAAATGCTGCCCGATCCGGCCGCTTGGAAAATCGTCCAGCGTATGGTCGCGCGCATCAACCCGAAAGTAACTCAAGTCGACGTCGCCCAGCTCAACAACCCAGCCTACGTCCGCGCGCTTGAAGACAGCGGCTTTCTCGCCGAGGCGCGGCGGAGGCTGCGATAAGATGGCAAATGACTCACTCCAAAGGTCGCAGTGCGGCGGGGTCGCGATCGAATATCAGGAAAGCTCGCGCAAAGAACGCCAAGGCCGCAAAGGAAAAGAATTAGAGTTCCGAACTTAGCGAGCTTGGCGCGAGGAATATCCGACGATTTACCAGAGTCGAATTTCAGCGACGCGAACATTAGAAAGGAACTCGACAATGCTCCAAGGTTACCGCGTCTTCGACGCTGACGCTCATGGCTCGATCAATCCCGCCATGTGGGAGGATTTACCCGAACAGTTTCGTGCCCGCCGGCCGCGGCCGGTGACGATTCATGACGACAGCGGCTTGGGTAACTTCAACGCCGGCTGGCTGATCGAAGGGTCGCTTGAACCGCACGCCTTGGGCCCCGGCGCCCAGCAGGCCAATACGCCGCGCAATGTCTTAACCGAATTCGGCGCCAACATGACCCGCGAGCATTGCTCGGTGGGCAGCATGACGCTCAACGATCCAGCGGCGCGGCTCGCCGACATGGACCGCATGGGCTTCGACGCTCAGATGATATTTCCGAGCACGCTCTACGCCCATATGACCAGCGACCCGGAGTTCGAAGCCGCGCTGTGCCGCGCTTACAACCGTTACGTCGCCAAGAAGTGCGCCGCCAATCCCGGGCGGCTCAAGTGGTCCGGCCTATTGCCGCTGCGCGAGCCGCGCCAGGCGTTGCTCGCCCTCGAAGAGATGCAGCGCCTGGGTGCCCGCGCCGCCGTGGTGTTCGGCACCGCCGGCGAGCGCTTGCTCTCCGATCCGAGCTTCCTGCCGATCTGGAATGAGTTCGCTAAAACCAAGCTGCCGCTGTGCGTCCACATGGGCATGAGCTATCCGCCGTTGGCGCAGCTGGGCCGGAGCATCTACGACGGCCATATCATCGGCATGTCCTTGCCGGCGCAGCTGGCCTTCATGGCAATTGTCGGCCACCGCATGCTCGACCGCTATCAGGATTTGAAGGTGGCGTTTTTGGAGTTCGGCGCCGAATGGATTTTCTACATGGTGTCGCGCATGGATCATTACCTGCCGCTCGACCGCGGCGCCCATCCGTTCGGCCTGAGCATGCCCAATGCCAACGAACTGCCCCGCGCCAGCATCCGCGACTACGTCAAATCCGGCCGCATCTTTATGGCTGCCGAAGCCGACGACCGCATGCTACATTTGTTGTTCGACTTGATTGGCGAAGACCAAGTGCTGTTCTCGTCGGACTTCCCCCACGGCGAAGGCCGCGACAACGCCGCCTTGGAGATCCTCGAACGGCAAGATCTGTCGGAAACGCAGAAGCGCAAACTGCTCTACGACAACACCGTGCGCTTCTTCGGCGCGCCGTGAACTCTGCCGGCGACCGAATTGAGAAATTCCTTTCACCACGAAGGGCACGAAGTTCCACGAAGGGTCCGGAGATTTCCCGTAGGGGCGAAAATTTTTCGCCCTCCGAATCTTGGCAACGATGCCATAACCGCGCACCCATGAGTTCGTAGGATGATGCGCTTCGCCGACTCAACACATCCTACGGGCCGCGGTGTATGCCGACCGGATGGGCGAAAATTTTTTCGCCCGTACCTCAATAAACCGGAACCTGCGTGGGCTTCGTAGTTAAGCGCCCTCCGCGCTTCCTGCCACGAACGCCCACCTATATCTTCTTTCCTTCGCCCTTCGTCTAATAGGTCATCAGGGCTGAAAGTAGCTCTGGCAAAGCGCACCGGCGGGTCACAAGAGAGACAAAAGACGCCGGACACATTGGCGAACTAACCTCGGAGGACTGCAATGGCAAGATCCATGTTTTTATCGGCTCTAGTCGCGGTTCTATGGCTCACCGGCCAGGCCGGCGCCCAGGGCGAAGCGTTTTACAAAGACAAAACCATCAAGATCGTCGTCGGCTTGAGCACCGGCGGCGGCTACGACCGGGCGGCGCGGCTGATCGGCCGTTTCTTGCCGAAATACCTGCCCGGCAACCCCAACGTGGTGGTCCAGAACATGCCGGGCGCGGCTTCGGTGACCGCGGCCAACTATGTCTATGGCGTTGCGAAACCCGACGGCCTGACGCTGTTAATGCCGCACAACAATCTCTATCTCAACCAGCTCTCGGCGCAGAACGAAGTCCACTTCGACTTGAACAAATTCCACTGGATCGGTGCCGCCGAGAAGGACGACATGATGCTGTTCATGCGCGCCGACGCGCCGTATAAATCGATCGGCGACCTGGTCGGCGCCAAAGAAGCGCCCAAGTGCGGCTCCACCGGCTTCGGCAGCTCGGACTTCGTCATGTCGCGGATCATCGAAGAGATCACCCACGCCGACATCGACAGCGTGGTCGGTTACCCCGGCAGCAGCGAGATCGCCCTGGCCCTGGAACGCGGCGAAGTGCAGTGCATGGGCTTGACCATCACCACCTACTTCTCGCGCGAGCCGTTCACCAACTGGCAGAAGACCGACTTCACCCGCTTCATGGTCCAGAGCGGCAAGAAGCGTGAAGCGCGCTTGGCGGCGACGCCGACCCTCTTCGAGCTCATGAGCGAGTACAAAACCCCGGCGCCGACCAAGCGTTTCGCCGAGGCGATGCTGCTCGGCGGCGATTGGGCGCGGCCCATGCTCGCCGCCCCTGGCGTACCGGCGGAGCGCGTGAAGCTCTTGCGTGAAGCCTATGCCAAGACCATGGCCGACGGCGAATTCCTCGCCGAGGCCAAGAAAGCCAAGATGGAAATCGAGCCTTCCAAAGGCGCCGAACTCCAGGCCCGCGCCAAGGAAGTGTTGGATCAGCCCAATGACATCCTCGAGCGGATCAAGAAAGCCTTCACGCTGTAACGCCAGCAGAGCCATACCAACGCAACAACCGAGGGGCGGCTTAACGGCCGCCCCTCTTCATTTGATTTTTTGAAAGATAATTTGACGCCGCGATTCCGGCGTAGGATGGGTAGAGCGTAAAGGAAACCCATCGTTCGCAACGATGGAGATCGCCGCTACCGCCCCAACTCCTGGGCCACCTGCCGGGTCATGGAAAAATCCGCCAGCTCCGCCGGCTTCATGGTGATCTTGGATTTGGTCTGCTCGGCGATGCGGTTGAGCTCGACCTGGACTTCGGCGTCGGTCAGCGACAGCGTCGGATTGAGCGTCTCCATGATAGCATCGTAAACCGCCTCCGACACGTCTTTGTCCATCTTGTACTGTTTCATGATGAACTGCACGGTGTCACTCTTGCGCGTGCGGGCGAACTCCACGGCGCGAAAGACCGCGCGGATCGCCCGGCGGATTTTCGGCGCTTCTTTCTCCAGCTTTTCCTTGGTTGTGACCAACCCGGTGGTCGGCGAGACTGGAATGACATCGCTGGTCTTGATCAGATCGCGGTAGCCCATCCGTTTGGCCAAAATGCTATAGGGCGGCGTCAGCGCCACCGCCGGCATGCTACCCTGTTGCAAGGTAAGAAAACCGTTGGCGACATCGCCAGTGGAAACCAGTTGGACGTCTTTGTCGACGCCGCTGGGCTTCAAGGCTTCGAGCACCTGGTAGAACTGCGTGCCCCAGTTGCCGCCGACACCGATCATCTTGCCGCGCAGATCTTCCACGCGCTGGAGATTTTTTTGGCCGACGATCCACAGATCGGCCTTCTTGGTGATGTTGAGAATCATCTTGAGCGGCGCGCCGTTGACCGCCGCGCGCAGGGCCGAGCCGCCGGCGGTGGTGAAATCGATGGCGCCGGTGACCAACGCTGCGATGCCGGTGTTGGTGCGCATGACGATGATCTCGGAACTGAGCCCCTCACGGCTGAAGAAACCTTCCTTGGCCGCCAGATGCACTGGCCAGGAGGCTAGCCCCGGCGAAGAAGGCGACACGCGAATTCTATCCTGAGCTTGGACAAGCGGAGTGAAAAGCAACGCCGCGGCCAAGACTTTAAACAGCATGATAGCGGTGATGCCTGCTCGGATGACTAAGCCGAAACCCTCAACTCGAAACCCGTAACCACTATATCCCGTACAACACCTTGGCATTGTCGTAGAGAATCTTATCGATGATGCGCGGCTCGACCTCGCCCTTGCTCTTGATCGTGCGCAGCGCTTCGATCTCGGTCGAGGTGTCGTTGTGGCCGTAATCCGAGCCGATGATGATGTTGTCCTCGCCGGAATACTTCAGCACCTGGGGCAGGTCGTCGTCGGTCTGGCAGGTGACCCAGACATGGTTGTCGCGGATCAGATTGCGCGCGACGGAATTATCGGCGCGCTCGAAGCGCCGGGCGATCTCGATGGCCATGTAGGGGATCCACTGGGCGCGCACCTCGATGAAGGCGAATTTTAAATTGGGAAACCGTTTGGGCACGCCGTCATGGACCAGGGAGTGGAAACCCGACAACACCGGCGCTTTGAAGCGCATGAAGCCGCTCTCGCCGTCGAACATCTCCATCCAATCGAAGTTGCCAGTGGACGCGTGGACGCACACCGGCAGGCTGGCCTTTTCGGCGGCGGCGTAGATCGGAAAGAATTTCGGATTGCTCAAGCGCTTGTCGTCGATCATGCCGCGCAAAAATATACCGCAAGCGCCATTGGCTCGGGCGAATTCGATCTCCGCCACCGTGCTCGGAATATCGATAACCGGCACTTGGGCGATCCATTCGAGCCGGTCTTGGCCTTTTTTGCAGACGTCAATGACCCACTGGTTGTAGCTCCGGCAGATCGCGTTCTCGACCTCCGCTTTGGTGGTGAGCGGCCGGAGAAACAGCGACGGGTAGAGCACCTGAACGTCGATCTCGAGGTCGTCCATATGTTTCAAGCGGCCGTCGATGTCGCGCATTTCGCAGATATCGAGCGGCAGACCTTTGTCGAGATTGACGCCGCGGTGAAACACCCGGCCGTCGATCAGCCAATTCTGCGGCCGGCCGCCGCCCGGCGAGATCATAAAGGGACGAAGTTTGTCGTTTTCGATATAGGACCAAGTCTGTTCGCATTCGATCACATGGGCATCGGCATCGATCGTTGGCATGATGGGTTGTCCTCCGCTAATCTGGCCATTTGATGCAAATTAACCTCATTGGCCGCTCGCCGTCAAACCCTCAGCGGGAATCGTCGCCGAGTATTAAATTATTTTTCCAAGTATGCTAAAACTGGTGAATCTGAAGGGTCACTGTGCCGTCCAATGCTAGGGAGTAGCCAAAGATTTTTGCAGCCAAAGGAGACCGCTATGAATGCCGTTCAACAATTGTTCCGACTGTTATTGATACCGCTGCTGTTTTTCGCCGGATGCCATGAGCTCGGCCACGGTGGCCCGGGTGACTATGGCACCGTCGGCAGTACCAACATCGCGGGCGAAGTCCAATATGTCGACACCCGCGCCTCAGAATTGGAAGTTCGCGCCGACAACGGCCGCACCTCCCTAGTGCGCTACGACGCCAACACCCGGGTCGTCTATCAGCAACGCAACTATTCGGTGTCAAATCTCGAGCCAGGGGATCAGGTGACATTGCGCACCCAGACCGACCGTAACGGCCGGCTTTATACCGATTTGGTGACGGTCAGCAACAGCGTGCAGAACCAGGTCTATGGCGGCACGGCCGGATTTCTGCGCGGGACGGTGCAAAGATACGACCCGCGCTATTCGGAATTCCAAATCACCACGACCAACAACAATCAATTGCAAAATTTTTATCACGACGGCCAGACTCGGGTGCGCTATCGCAACCGCGACTATCCGTTAACCAGCATCCAAGCGGGCGACACGATCACCGTGCGGACCCGCGACCGCAACCTACCGAGACCCATCGCTGACGTTATAACCGTCGTCAGCACCGCCCAGGACCGCACCGGCACCGGCGCGGTGATCGCCGGCCGGTTGGAAACCCTGGAGGGCCGCGTCGAATACGTCGACAGCCGGCGCGGTCTGTTCGAAGTCCGCGCAGCCAATAACCGTCTGGTGGTGGTCAACCTACAATACAACCCGCCGCGGCCCATCGTCGACCGTTTCGCGCGCATGCGCGAAGGCGAATCCGTTCGGGTCGAAGGCCGCTTCGTCAACCAAGACCGTTTCGAATTGGATAATTTCCGCTAAAACTTTCTTGAGAGAATAAAGCGCCTCCCAGCTCCACTTGGCATCTGGGAGGCGCTTTATTTTAGTGCAGGATCTGCTTGAAAAAATCGTTGCCCTTGTCGTCGACCAGAATAAACGCCGGGAAATCTTCCACCTCGATTTTGTAGACCGCTTCCATCCCCAACTCTGGATACTCCAGGAGCTCGACCTTCTTAATATTCTCCTTGGCCAGGATCGCCGCGGGGCCGCCGATGGAACCCAAATAAAAGCCGCCGTATTTTTTGCACGCGTCGGTGACCTGTTGGCTGCGGTTGCCTTTGGCCAACGTGATCAGCGCCGCGCCGTTGGCTTGAAACAGTTCGACATAGGAATCCATCCGTCCCGCCGTGGTCGGACCGAAGGAGCCCGACGGCAAACCTGCCGGCGTCTTGGCCGGGCCGGCGTAGTAGATCGGATGGTCTTTTAAGTATTGCGGCAGCCCCTCGCCTTTGTCCAAGCGCTCTTTCAGTTTGGCATGGGCGATATCGCGGGCGACGATCATGGTGCCGTTGAGTGACAGCTGGGTGGTCACCGGATATTTTTTCAATTGCGCGAGGATCTCCGCCATGGGCCGGTTGAGATCGACCTTGACCACGTTGGCGGCGAACTTGCCACGGTACTCATCAGGAATCAGCCGGCCCGGCTCTTTTTCCAACTCTTCGAGCCAGATGCCATCCTTATTGATCTTGCCCTTCACGTTACGATCCGCCGAGCAGGACACGCCCATGCCCACCGGACAGGACGCCCCGTGACGCGGCAAACGAATCACCCGCAAGTCCAGCGCAAAATATTTGCCGCCAAACTGCGCGCCGTAGCCCGACTGATAGGCCTGCTGCAACATCTTGGCTTCGAACTCGGTATCGCGGAAGGCCCGGCCATGGGCGTTGCCAGTGGTCGGCAGATGATCGAGATAGCCGGTGGAGGCGAGCTTCACGGTCTTCAAACAAGCTTCCGCCGAGGTGCCGCCGATGACGAACACCAAATGGTATGGCGGACAGCCGGCGGTGCCCAAGGTTATCATCTTTTCGGTGAGAAATTTTTCCAAGCTCGCCGGATTAAGCAATGCCTTGGTCTCCTGGTAGAGCATGGTCTTGTTGGCCGAGCCGCCGCCCTTGGTGACGAAGAGAAAGTTATATTCCATGCCGTCGGTGGCCATGACATCGATTTGCGCCGGCAAATTGGTCCCGGTGTCGACCTCATCCCACATGTTGAGCGGCGCGGTCTGCGAGTAGCGGAGATTCTCCTCGGTGTAGGTTTTATAAATCCCCTTGGCGATATGCTCCTCATCCTTGACGCCGGTCCAGACCTGCTGGCCCTTCTTGGCGAACACCGTGGCGGTACCGGTGTCCTGGCAAAATGGCAAGATGCCCTTGGACGAAGTGTCGGCGTTGCGCAGCATCGCCAGGGCGACGTATTTATCGTTCTGCGAGGCTTCGGGGTCCTTCAAGATCACCGCGACTTTCTCCAAGTGCGCCGTGCGCAAGAGAAACGACACATCGCGAATCGCCACGTTGGCGAGGTAAGTCAACCCTTCCGGCGCGACTTTGAGAATCTCCTTGCCCTCGAACTGGGCCAGCGAAACATGCTCTTTGGTCAGCAGGCGATACTGGGTGTCATCTTTTCCCAACGGCAACGGATCTTGATAGACGAATTCAGGCGTAGCCATAACGATTTCTACCTCACGAGTGTTTTGCCAATCCTAAAGGAAAAAATATCGCTTGTCGACGCGCTGGGGTTCCGTGTGTTGACACTACCGGGCGCTCTCCTCTACCGTGCGGGTCATGAAAATCTCGCTCGCTACCCTGCTCGCTTGTTTGGCGCTGGCAACCTCGTCACAAGCGCAAACCCTCGACCAACTGATCGCCGGCGCCAAGAACGAAGGCAAGCTGGTGATCTATGCGTCGGCCGCCGCCCAGCAGCTGCAAATGTATATGGCCGCCTTCGCCAAGCGCTATCCGTTCATCAAGACCGAATATTTCCGCACCGACAAACAAAAATTGGTCACCCGCGTCCTACTCGAAGAGCAAGCCAAGCAGCGCCTGGCCGACGTGGTTCACACCAGCGTTATCGAAACCCATATCTTGAAAAAACGCGGCGCCCTGAGCCGCTACCTGCCCATGGAAGCGGCCTCCTATCCGGCGCAGTACAAAGACCCAGAAGGCTACTGGACTTCGGTCTACGCCAGCGGCACCTTGATGGGCTTCAACACCCGCCAGGTTAAACGCGCCGAAGCGCCTAAATCTTATGACGATTTGCTAAATCCGCGCTGGAAAAACGCCATCGCCATCGACAACACCAAGATCGAGTGGTTCTCCATGCTGCTCAAGCTCAAGGGGCGCGGCTTCATGGAAAAACTGGCGGCGCAAAACGGCCCGGTGATGGCCGGCAATACCAATTTGCTTAACTTACTCGCCGCCGGCGAGTTCGCCATCATGGCCGGGGTCTACGAATATTCCGTCGACAGTTTGAAAAGCAAAGGCGCGCCGGTGGACTGGATCGGCCTCGAACCGGTGATCACCTACACCGTCGCGGCGTCCTTACCGTCGCAGCCGGCCCATCCCTTCGCCGCCAAGCTGTTCATCGAATGGCTGCTCACCAAAGAAGGCCAGGAAACGATCAACCAATATGGCCGGGTGCCGATCCGCGACGACATCGATTCCAAATACGGCAAATTGCTAAAGCAGCACAAGCTGTTACTAACCGACATCGATTTGAGCCAGCGTGAAATCGAAGTCAACGAAATGATCCGCAAGCTATTCCGCTGAAGTTGCCGCGCCGACAATCGCCGCGATTGACAGCTTGGCGGGGTTTCCTGTAGAGATTTTTCTGAACCTGAACGCCGCTGCCATGGCAATGCAGCCAATGCAAATCTAATTACCGCCGCAATAGGAGATAATCACATGAGCGCACCGCAAGATAAATTCGTTACCATCGATGGCTTGAAGCTACGCTATATCGAGGAAGGCAGCGGGCCGTCGGTGCTGTTTCTGCACGGTGCGTCGCTGGGCAGCTCGGCAGATGTGTTTCGCCGCAATCTCGGACCGTTGGCGCAAGCCGGATTTCGCGCCGTGGCCTTCGATTATCCGGGTTTTGGCCTTTCCGAGATACCGGCCAAGCAAAGCACGGCGCAGCAGCGCAACTCGATCCCGAAATTCATCGACGCCGCGGGACTCGGCAAGACCGCGCTGATGGCCCATTCGCGCTCCGGCGGCTTCGCAATGCAGCTGGCATTGGATGACCCCAACCGCTATTCGCATGTGATCATTCTCGGCACCGGTTCGCTGCTGCCGCTGCAAACCCAAGAACAGGTTGGCAAGTACGAAGCAGTGCAGGCGCGCGTCGACAAAGAGATGGCGCAAAAGGAACCGACTGTGGAAGACGCCCGCAAGCTCCTCCAAGCCGACACCTTCAACCATTCGCTAATTTCCGATGAAGACGTCACCCTACGCCACCGCAGCATGATCGGCGCCAACTTCAAAGCCCATCAAGACCGCCAGAACCACGACGCCCCCGCCGGCGGCGGCGCGGCGAGCAAACCGCTCTACGAACGGCTCAACGAACTGAAAATGCCGCTCCTGATGATCTTCGGCCGCGAAGACCGCGCCCACGCCGGCGAACGCGCCGAGCTACTGAAACAGCAGCAACCCAAAATCAACCTGCACATCGTCAACGGCTGCAAGCATATGGTGCATTGGGATGCCTTCGACACCTTGATGCGCTTGGGCGTGCCGTTCTTGAAGTGCTAGTATCCGTAATGAGTTGAAGGGTATTGCCGGTTCGATGTTAACCGTTGAAGAAAATAATTTGTTAGCGCGGGTCGGGCCGGGCACGCCGGCGGGTGAACTGCTGCGCCGCTATTGGCACGCCGTTGCCGTCGCCACTGAAGTCACGACGGAAAACCCCACCAAGCATGTGCGCGTGCTCGGTGAAGACTTGGTGCTGTTTCGCGACAAGCGCGGCAAGCTCGGTTTGCTGGCCGACCGCTGCGCCCATCGCGGTGTGTCGCTGCTCTACGGCCGGGTCGAAGAGCGCGGCATCGCCTGCGCTTATCATGGTTGGCTTTACGACACCGCCGGCAATTGCTTGGAGTGTCCGGCCGAGCCCGCCGAGAGCAAATTCCATCTCACCGTCAAACAAAAAGCCTATCCGGTTGAGGAGCATTTAAATTTAGTCTGGGCCTATATGGGTCCCCTACCGGCGCCGGTGATGACCCGCTTCGACACGTTCTTTCGCCGCGACGGCCACCGCAAGATCGTCGTTCACCCACGGTTAGATTGTAACTGGTTCCAGGCGATGGAAAATTCCGTCGACCCGGCGCATTTGCAGATCCTGCATCAGGAATATTACGGCCGCGGCCTGCGCAAGGCCGAGAGCACGACGCGCGGTTTCACCGACGATGTGGCGCGTAACGAGTTTTATCTCACCGATCATGGCGTGATAAAAAAGCGCATCTACACCAACGGTGTGACCGACGAGCACCCGCTGCTGTTTCCAACCATCCTGCGCCAGGGACCGAGCTCGCAGATTCGCACTCCCATCGACGACCAGCACACCATGCACATCCACGTGCTGTTTTTCCCCACCGAGGACGGCAGCGAACCGGCTGAGACCTACGATCCCGAAGTCGTCTACAACGACCCGTACAAAGAGCCGCCTGACAAGCTCCACCCCTTCACCCATTTCACCCAGAAGCACATCATCCCGCAAGATCACATGGCCTGGGAAACCCAAGGACCGATCGCCGACCGCACCAGCGAAAGACTCGCCAGCTCCGACCGCGGCGTCGTCATGCTGCGCGAACTGGTGACGCGAGAAATCGCCAAGGTCGCCCGCGGCGAAGACCCCATCGGCGTCGAACGTGACCCCAACCATGCGATGATCGACACCAACGTCGACGAAGGCGTGCAACAAATGCGCAACGACGCCCGCTCGCCAGCGCAAGGGTCGTACCGGCAGGACTTGGCGAAGCTCTATCAGACTGGCGGGAGGGATTGAGAAAGTGGCGACGAGCGTACAGTGAACGGCTCACCTGAAAGCGTCAAATTGAAAGATTGATAATTTTCAGAGCATCTACCGATTTCCCTAACGTTTCTCCAACTCCGCCAATCGGCTTTTAGCCTGGCTGGGGTATCTTGAGTCGGGATATTGCTCTACTATCTGCCGGTAAAGTTTCGTCGCGTGTGGTTTGTTGAACTGCTTCTCCTCGAACTGCGCCGTCTCAAAGATATCCTTCGCTTGATCGCCGCAGCCCATGAGCAGCGCGAGAAAGCAGCCTGCGAGCAATAGCTTTGCATGGAACATCGTCCTTTTGGTCCCCGACTCGCGCGAATTAGCGACCATCGACCCGATATGAATGCGGTTGCGCGAGCATGATGACTTGCCGTTCGGGGTAGCTGTAAATCACGTGGAAGTTGTTTGAAATATCCCGACCAAGAACCGAAACATCGCTGCTTGCGATATCTGTGAAGACAATGAACTGGCCCTGAACCGTGACCCGGTTGCCGTCGTCACGAAGGAAAGCGAGCTGGGTTTCGACAAGCTTGCTGCCAACATTTCCGCCGACTCCAGCGAGCTCAAGATTTTGCGAGGAGGCTAAAGGGGAAAACCAGGAAAGTAGACTTGCGTCAAAAACCGTGCGATCGGCGCCGCAGTCGAAAAGCATGGTAATGTTTTGCCAGCCGCCCGATGGAGATAACACGGCGGCATCGATCACCGGACTGAGCGCGCCGTCTTGGAAGCGGTGCCAGCGACCGTCAACACGCATAAATCCGTGGCCGACTCTCGCGCGGAATGTACTGCACGAAAGGTTCGTCCTCTGGATGTTTCTGGTCTGCCAGCCGCCGTGCCTCAAGGGCGTCATCGGCAACGAAAACTTCGCCTCCACTCGCGGCAATATATTTACCGGGGAACTTGGCGAACCAGGGGGCTCCCTGTTCCGTGAGCCAGACGCCGTTAGCGCGATAACGCGCCGAGCGCTGTAGAAACTCCGGCTCCGCAGCATCTACGGAGATACTCAGCTTCTTATGCATGGGCGAGAATCTAACACATTTCTCACTGGGCGGCCAATTGCCGGGCGCCGCGGCGTCCGCTCCTCTACAGCGCGTACAGCTCCTTCGGATTGTGGTGCAGGATGCGCTCTTTGCTCTCCTGGCTGATATTATTTTTCTGTTTAAATATTGCGATCGCGTCAACTTCGCTCGATGGGTCGGTGTGGCCGTAGTCGGTGCCGATCACCAAACTGCGCTCGCCGGCGTATTGCAGCACGTAACCCAAATCATCGTCGGTTTGGCAGGTCACGTAGACCTTGTATTCACCGAACAGGTCTTCAGGGAATGCCTTGCCGGTTCTCTTATGGCGCAAAACCGTCTCGTTATGGATCCACGGTATCCACTGCGCGCAGGTTTCGATGAAGCCCCAGCGCAGCTTGGGAAACACGCTCGGCAGTTCGCTGACCAGAAAGTTAAAGCAGGAAATCACCGTCGGCGCCCGGAACATGGCGAAGCGATTGGCCGGGGTGCCGCGGAACAGATCGACATTGAGCGGGTTGCCGTTGGCGATGTGAATGGCGACGGCGAGATCGAGCGAGCTGGCGTGTTCGTAGATCGGATAGAAGTAAGGGTCGGTCATATGGCGCTCGCCATCGATGGGACGGATGCAAACCGCGACAGCGCCATGCTCCTTGGCAATAGTCATTTGCTCCTTCGCCTCGTCGATGGCGAGATAGGGAATCACGCAGGACCAGCGCAGTCGGCCGCCACCCTGCTTCCAGATATCGGCGAGCCAGCGGTTCCAGCTCCGGCATAGCGCGGTTTCAACCTCCGGCCGCTGCGACACTTGCTCGATCCACAGGGTGTTGTGGAGCACTTGAACCGCGATGCCGAGCTCGTCCATATGGCGCAAGCGCAGCTCGACGTCGGCCATCTCGCGAGCGGCTTGCGGCGTATCGAGCTTGCGCCCACCACGTTCCGACAGCTCACGGAGCTGCCGCTCGGTGAAGCTGGGAAAGCGAAAGCCGCGAATCTTGTCGTCGATGACCCAGTATTCCCGCCCCGGCTCGTCGGGCGACGCAAACAGCCGTGGGCGAAATTTCCGTTCAGACGGTTCGAGATAATCCCAGGTGTGCTCGGTTTCGATCACATGAGCGTCGGCGTCGATGACTTCTAGACTCGTCACTTGTGTCATGTCTCGTCCCTCCTCGTGGATTCGCCTCCGTTCCTGATCAGCACGTTACCGATCATCGCGCCAACACCTAGCGGCGTCAAGACGAAATATAGCGCCGGTTGTAGCAAAATGAATCCGTCGGGGTTAACGGCAACATGAAAATGCCAGGGTAACAAGACGGATGGGAGCCGTAGAGTAGATGGAAGCGAAGAGATTAAGCTAATTTCACGGACAAAAGGTGGTCCGAATCACGCCGCACGAAATACCCGAACCAACCACCGGTATCGACAAAAACGGCCATGCTCAACGACCGTGAAGATATTTGTCGTGATCGCGATTGCTGACTGCGGCGCCCGTTTCCAAAGAGAGCCCGGCCACGGAGTCCAGGACACTACAAATCCGAACGTGTTCCGCGTCTGATAATTCTAGCTCGGCAGGCCGAGCCCCAAGCGCACGCTCCCGGCAAATCGATTTCACAAGCGTCACGACGGATTCCACATCTTCAGGCGAGAAATCGCTGATAACCTTGCTAATTTCCTGTTCAGGTAGCGGTTTCATATCCACGCTCCGCACCGATTTTTGTATAGGCTAGCGCCAATGCGGCCTCCGGCCAACTGTTCTACCTCCCCTCCTGGCACACGGGACCGTAGAGACTTCAAGCCGATGTTTGATTTGTCTGTTAGCGCGCGAAAGAGCAAAACAGGGCACCATGAATCTTGCCCCTTCGTCACTGCCGTGCGAAATTAACCCGGCATGAATCCGACTAAAACCTTCCCCCGCCGTGGTATCGTCGAAGGCTTCTTCGGCCCACTGTGGTCGATGGCGCACCGGCGGCGGCTTTTTGAGTTCGGCGCGGCGCGCGGCATGAATACTTATCTCTACGCCCCCAAGGACGATCCCTATCATCGCAAACTTTGGCGCCGACCCTACCCCGATACGCAGTGGCGTGAGCTGCTGCGGCTGATTCGTGCGGCGCGAAAATATCAGATTGACTTCGTTTACGGCTTTCATCCCGGCGAGGGATTGTACTTTGGCGACGACCGCGCCGTGCGCATCCTTGTGCGCAAGGCGCAACGTTTTTACGATGCCGGCGTACGCAGCTTCGCCGTGCTATTCGACGATATTACCTCCAAGCTCAGCGACCCGCGCGACCGGCGCGCATTCAATA
Organism: Syntrophobacter sp. SbD2; assembly: GCA_945889495.1. Lineage (GTDB taxonomy): Bacteria > Desulfobacterota > Binatia > UBA9968 > UBA9968 > DP-20. The sequence continues at coordinate 22,855 of CAMDBU010000017.1, forward strand.
ACAGTCTGGCGCGCGCCGAGGGCACATGGCTGGCGAAAATCATCGCCGCGCAACCGGCGAGCTGGCGCGATGTCGAGTGGTGGATTTGTCCGTCTTACTACAGCGAAGATGGGTTGCTCGAACGGGTCTTCGGTAAATTCGAAGCGCACTTTCTCGAAACCTTGGCGCAGTATCTACCGCCCAACATTCCCTGCTTCTGGACCGGGCCAGCAGTTGTTTCGCAAACCATCAGCCTGGCCCATGTCGAGCGCATCGCCAAGCGGATCAACCGCCCGCTGCTCCTGTGGGACAACTATCCGGTCAACGATCTGTCCATGGCTGACGAGCTCCATATCGCGCCGCTCACCGGCCGCGATCCGCGCTTGCCGGAATCGGTCTACGGCTACTTGAGCAATCCCTTGCTGCAAGAAGAACTGAGCTTTGTGCCGTTGGCGACCTGTTTCGACTACGCGCGGGCACCGGCCAACTATCGCGCCGAAGTGTCGTGGAAACGAGTTGTCAGTCAACGCTACGGTGCCGCGGCGTTGCCCCATTGGCGCGCGCTCGGGAGTTACGCTGAGGCGAGCATCGCGGCAAAAAAAGCCAAACAGCCGTTGCGACTGACTGCATCAGAAAAGCGGCGATTGCAAACGGCCTTGGCCTACGTCGATCGCCATCGCGCCCAGCGCTGGGCGAAAGAATTGGTCCCCTGGCGTCCCGCCATCGCACAACTACTTTCAGGTTTGTGATGCGCGGAATTATGGGTTAAATCAGGAGAGCCATTTTTTCTAACCTAGGCAACGCCAAGATGCTCGTCAATCCCACCGCCGCTCAATTGATCGCCACCATGCGCGATTTTCGCGCACGCTTGTTGGGCCTGGTTGGCGATTTAACTGACGAGCAAACGATTGGCCCGCGTTTGGCGATCGTCAATCCGCCGCTCTGGGAGATCGGCCATGTCGCTTGGACTCAAGAGTTCTGGGCGCTGCGTCACCTGCGCGGCGAAAGCCCGCTTCTGCTGGATAGCGACCAGCTCTACAATTCCACTGAAGTCGCCCATGACACGCGCTGGGAGCTGCTGCTGCCGAGTCGTGCCAGTACTTTGGATTACATGAAGGAAGTGCTCGACCGCTGTATCGAGCGGATCGAGAACAAGCCCGAGCTGTCACCGGAAGAATTTTATTTTTACTGGCTGACCACCTTTCACGAAGGCATGCACGCCGAAGCGCTCGCCTATACGCGCCAGACCTTGGGCTATGCGCCACCGCGGTTCCTTCAGTCAGCGCCGATCGGCGCCGCGCCCGATCCTCGCGCCTGGTTCGGCGATGTCGAAGTTCCCGGCGGCAAGTTCACGATCGGCGCCGGCAAAAACGACCCATTCGTTTTCGACAACGAAAAATGGGCCCAGGTCGTGGAAGTCAAACCTTTCCGCATCGCCCGCGCGCCGGTGACCAACGGCGAGTTCTTGGAATTTGTCGAGGAAGACGGCTACCGCGATGAAAAATACTGGAGCGCCGACGGCTGGCGCTGGCTCCAGTCCGGCGGCTCGCCGCAGCTAGAAAAGTCCTTCGCCAAATTCTTCGGCAAAGATATCCACGAGCCAGTCGAGATCGCCGCTTTCAAGGAAAAACTCGATCACCCGGTGTACTGGAAGCCGCTCGACAACGGCAAATGGGAGCGCCGCGTCTACGACCAATATCTGCTGCTGGACGAAGATCTGCCGGTAGTCCATGTCAGTTGGTACGAAGCCGAAGCCTTCTGCAATTGGGCCGGCCGGCGCTTGCCCAGCGAAGCCGAATGGGAAGCGGCGGCCGCGGGTGACCTCGGCAAGGATGGCAAGGTGCTCAATGGCCATCGCCGCCGCTTTCCGTGGGGCGACCACGCGCCGACAGCGCAACACGCCAATCTCGATTGGCGTAATGGCGGGCTAGTCGAAGTTGCCGCCCACGGCGCTGGCGACAGCGCCTTCGGCTGCCGCCAGATGATCGGTAATGTCTGGGAATGGACCGCCGACGATTTTCTACCTTATCCAGGATTTAGCACCGACCCTTACAAGGAATACTCCCAGCCCTGGTTTGGTACTCACAAAGTGCTGCGCGGCGGCTGCTGGGCGACCTCGTCACTTTTAATTCACAACGGCTGGCGCAACTTTTATACGCCGGACCGGCGCGATGTCTGGGCCGGCTTTCGCACCTGCGCGCTATGATGCAGCGGACTGGCAGGCAAATTTCGCAATATCTCCCGCCAAAACGCAAAGGCGCCAAGTGCGGAGAAGACATTTGTTGCTGAATTCTTAGCGCTCTGGCGAGAAAAAGGCTCCGAGTCGACAACATGAACATCCAACTGGTCACCCCGGCGCCGCTGAAGATCAACAACGGCAACAAGATCACCGCCCTGCGTTGGGCGGCGATCTTGAAAAAACTCGGCCACCGGGTGCGCGTGTTGCAAACCTACGACGGCAAACCATGCGATCTGCTGATCGCGCTGCATGCGCTAAAGAGCGCCGAGTCGATCCGGCGTTTTCACGAGGATCATCCCGGCAAGCCGGTAATCGTCGTGCTCACCGGCACCGACGTTTACCGTGACATTCATGAGACCAAAGAAGCTCAACGATCCCTTGAGCTAGCGACCCGCCTGGTGGCACTGCAAGACATGGCGCTGCGTGAATTACCCAGGAAGTATCGCGGCAAAACTCAAGTGATCTATCAATCGGCGGAACCGGTAAAAGTGAAAGCGCAGAAACCAAGGCGCAATTTCAACGTTTGCGTCATCGGCCATCTGCGCGAGGAGAAGGATCCCCTGCGCACCGCCCTGGCGGCGCGCCAACTGCCGGCTCAGTCGCGCATTCAAGTCACCCACATCGGCGCCGCCTTGGACCCGGAGCTGGGCCGAGCAGCGCGCGCCGAAGCCCAGGTCAATCCACGCTACCGCTGGATTGGCCAGTTGTCGCACCGCAAGACACGTGACCATCTGGCGCGCAGCCACTTGCTCTGCATCACATCGAAGATGGAAGGCAGCTCCAACGTCTTGTCCGAAGCCTTAGCCTCTGGAGTTCCCGTGGTAGCGTCAAAGATTTCCGGGCTGATGGGAACTCTGGGCGCGAGATTCCCCGGTTACTTTCCCTTGGGCGACACCGGCCGGCTCTCCCGGCTACTGGTGAAAGCCGAAACCAACCGGCAATTTTATGGCAAGTTGAAGCGCCACTGCGGCCAATTCGCCGCATTGGCCGCGCCACGCCGTGAACTCCAGGCTTGGCGAAGTCTGTTGGGCGAAGTTTCTCAACCGCCCAGGCGATCGGCGCGCTGAAATCGCCGCGCGCGGCACTGCGTTCTTAGCGCCCGGTCGCACTCGCACTGAGCACCGATTGCAGTCTCAAGGTGCAATCCTAGTCGCCGACGCCTATAATGCTGACATGAAACTAACGCGGACAGCGGTCGTGCTGGTGGCGATTTTTCTAACTCTGTTTACCAACTCAGTTCAGACCAGGGCGGCCCAGCCGCCGAGTCCGGCGGACCAGCCGGGCGCCGAGGCGCTGCGCTACATCGCCGATGGCCAGTATAAACTCGGGGTGATCAAAGCCCGCGAGGTGCTCGCCAAGGCCGAACAAGCTGGTAATCCCAACAGCATCCTGCTGGTCAATCCACTTTTTTATCTGGCCGAGTTGCTGGGCCGCACCGGCCAATGGGCCGAAGCCAAGGGACTGTTCGAGCGGGCGATCGAGATTATCGAACGCGACCGGGGCGCCGGCCATCTCGACCTAGGCGAGACTCTGATCGATTATGCCAAGCTATTGGTTGACATGGGCGACTTGGCGGCGGCCCAGAGCGCCGCCAGCCGGGCCCAAGAGATCCTCGACAAAAGCCTCCATCCCAACGACTTGCGCATCGCCGCGGCACTCACCCAACTGGGCCGCTTGGCGTTGCTAAAAAGCGATCCTGGCGCGGCCAAGCCGCTGTTCGAGCGCGCTTTAAAAATCCGCCAGAGTCAAAGCCGGCCGAGACCGGCCCAGGTCGCGGTCGCTCTGCAACTGCTTGGTATTGCCCACCAGCGGTTGAGCGAACCGTTGGCGGCGCGGAAGTATTTTCAGCAAGCGTTGCAGATCCGCGAACGCGCACTGGGCACCGAACACCCCGCTCTGGCCGGCAACCTTACCCGGCTGGCGATGGTTAGCGAGCGCACCCAAGATATCGCCGCGGCAAAGTCATTGTACGAGCGGGCGTTGAGCATCGCGCGCAAGAGCGCCATACCGAACGAGCAGCTGCGCGCGGCCGCCGGCCTAGCCCAACTGAACGAACGGCAAAACCGTCCGGTCGAAGCCACCGAGCTGTATCGCGAGTCGATCCGGGTGCTGGAATCGCTGAGCGGCCAGTTCGAAGACGAGTCGGCCCGCGAGCGCTATCTCCAAGCCGGCGATAAGTGGCAAATCTACGACGCCTTGGCGCGGCTGCTGCTGCAACTGCACGAGCAAGACCGGACCAAGGGCTACGATCGCGAAGCCTGGGCGGTGATCGAAGCGAAGCGCAATCGGGTGGTCTCCGAGGTGATCGCGGCCAGCGCTCCCAAACAGCAAGACCCGCAGGTGCGCGAGCGAATCGACAAAGTCCACGATGCCAAGAGCGAGACCATCGCCTTAGAAAAAGCCCTGGCCGAGGAGCAAGCCAGGCCAGCGGACGCGCAACAACCGAGCCGATTGGAAAATCTCACCACGCTCTTGGCTCAGACCAAGTCAGAGTATCTCAAACAAGTACAAACCTTCATCGCCGCCTATCCGCAGTACCGCACGCAGTTTGTCGACCAGCAAACCATCGATCCCAAAGCGCTGGCGAAATTCGCCGACCGCCTGCCCGCCAACACGCTGGCGGTGCAGTTGTTCGCCAGCGCCGACGCGCTGTATATTTTCGCCGTGGCGCCGGGCGGATATTTTCAGGTCAAGCGCCAAGCGGTGACGCAGAAAGATCTCTACACACTGATCGCCGGTTACCGCGACTATCTGGAACGGGGCGCCAGCGAGCGGCTGTCCTGGAGCGACGACGGCTCGCCCGGCTACCGGCGCGACACCTTGCCATTCAAAGAGCTGACCGAAAGGCTGAGCACCCATCTGTTGGGCCCCATCGAAGCCGAGCTCAAAGCCAACCGCAATGTGATTTTGATCCCCAACGACATGCTTTTGTATCTGCCGATTCACGCACTGACGCAGAAACAGAGCGACGGCAGCAAGCGCTTTCTCGCCGAGACTCATACCGTCAGTTACCTGACCCAACTGGAGCTAGCCGACATCGTCAATCCCGGCGGCCCCAAGCTCAACGTGCCGCTCTTGGCGCTGGCCAATCCCGACGGCACGCTGCCGGCGGCGAGCCGCGAGGTGCGCGAGATCGGCAAACTGCGCTCCGGGGTAACCACCCTCGATGGCCTGCAAGCGACCAAAGAACGGTTTCTCAGTCTGGCCGGAAACTTTCCCGATCTCCACTTGGCCACCCACGGCGTACTCGACCCGGTGCGACCGGAAAAGTCATATCTGCTGATGGCGGGTAAGGATGAAGAAAGCCAGCGGTTGTCGATCGCCGAGATCGCCGGCATGCGCTTATCGCCCAATGGCCTGGCGATCTTGTCGGCTTGCGAAACCGCTGTGGGCGAGCAAGTGCCGGGGGCGGCGCTGATTACGCTCTCGGCGGCGTTCAGCCAGGCTGGCTCCCAGTCGATCATGGCGTCGCTGTGGAAAGTCGCCGATGTCGCCACCCGCGATTTGATGATCGCGCTGCATGGCGCATTGCCGAAGGTCGGCCGCGCCGCCGCACTCCAACAAGCCCAACTGGCGGTGCTGAAAAATCCCCAGACCGCCCATCCCTTTTATTGGGCGCCGTTCATTCTGATCGGCGCGCGCTAACGCGGCTTAGCTGCGGGTAGGCTGCGCCGGGGTTTCGTGAATCCAGCCCTTGACCCAAGGCAGTAGCAAATAGGCCGGCATCGACAACAAAAAAGTGATCGCGAAATAGTTGGCGAAGCCGTACTTCTCGGCGCCGAGACCACTAATTGCGCCGATCAATCTTCCAGTCAGCGAAAACACCGACGACAGAAACGCGTACTGCACGGTGGCGTGCTCTTTTTGGCAAACGTTCATCAGGAAGGCCAAGAATGCCGCGGTGCCGAGTCCTCCCGACAGCGACTCGAACATCGACGCGCCATAGAGGCCGAAGCGGCCAAGGTCCATCCACTCGACAAACGAATAGCCGAGATTGGACACCGCCTGTAACAGGCCGAGAAACCAAATGCCGTGAAAAATACCGAAGCGTGAGATGAATGCGCCGCCCAGAAGCGCGCCGACGACGCTCAAGACGATGCCAAACGTGGTCGGGAACATGCCGATCTGAAACATTAATTCTTCTTGCACCGGCCAAATGGTTTTACCGTAGTCGACCCAGAACGGCTTCACCATCGGCCCGATGGCGAACTCGCCGAGCTTGTAGGTCAAGACGAACAGGATAAGCGGAATCACTTTCCAAGTGCCGGCCCAACCGGCGAAGCCGGCGAGCCAATGTTCCTTGGCTTCTATCGGCAAACTCAAACGCGGGATCGCCAGCGCGGTGAAGCCTAGGGCGGCGAAAACAATTCCGGCCAGAACGAAGAGCGAATTCCACGCCAACACACCGGCGAGCAACACGGCACCGCCGCCGATGGCGACCAACGCGACGCGGTACGCCGAAGCGCGCACGCCGTTGGCCGCGCCCTCCTCGGCGCGCTCGACCAAGCCGACGGAATAGGAATCGATAGCGATATCTTGGGTCGCCGACAAGGTCGTCAGCGCGAGGATCAAGAACAGCACGATGAGACCGACGCCGGCAACGTTGACGAACGGCAGCGCGAACAACACCGCGGCAATGCCGAGCATGCAGGCAAGCATCCAGTGGCGCCGGTCGCCGAAGCGGTGCACGAGCGGCGACCAGAAGACTTTCAGGGAATAGGGAAGTTCGAGCAGCCGCAGCCCGCCGATGGCGCGCAAGGACACGCCGTTGATGCGAAAATAAACCGGCAAGACTTCCCAGAGAATCGCCGCCGGCGCCCCTTGAATGAAATAGAGCAAGGCGATGGTGCCAAGTTTCTTACGAGTCTCGGGTGCGCTCTCTCGCACGCCTAACAACTTCCACATCCACGCCGGCATATTCATTCACTTATAAAGACAAACCGCCGAAGTTGCCAGCGCGCCGTAACCCACTCTTCGCTCTACCGTCACCGTTTCGTCACATTGCCAGGGTAGTTATCCCGTGTCGAAGGACAAAATTTTCAGAGGAGGAAATTAGATTTATGAATATCAACTTTCGCAAACGAGCGACCACGGTGGGCAAAAAAGCCGCCGTGGCCGGACTCGCGATCTTACTCGCCGCGCCGATGGCCGGCGCGAGCGACGATTGGGACGACGACTTCGACGGCAAGGACTTCGGCCGCCTCGTCGAGCGTATACTGCGCGCGCAATCGGAGAAATACTTCGGGTTTAACGGTCCGTTGAAAGAATCCGCACCGGCAACCACGGGGCAATATCGGACGACGAGCCAGAAAGCCAGCGACCAAATCCTGCTGGCCAAAGGCTTGAAGGTTGAATTTCTCACCCGTAACGCTGGGAACAATACCGACATGATGACTTTCTTCCCGGCGCACAATCCGACCCACCTGGTTACCTGCGTCGAAGGGGCAGTCGAGACGCTGAGTAATGGCAAGCGCAACCCCTCGGTGCAACGGATTAACTTGGCCACTGGCGCAGTGGAAACCATCCTGCGCGGCATGAGCCGTTGCGACGGTATTACCACCACAGCCTGGGGCACAATCCTCGCCACAGAAGAAACCGGCGACGGCAGCGCTTATGAGATTCTGAATCCGCTTACGACAACGGAAGTCACCATCACGGCACGTGGCGCCTGCGGCGTGGCCGCGACCATCGCCAACTCTCCCGGCTCGACAAATGTCATTAAGCGCATCGCGCTACCTTGTATGGCGTGGGAAGGGCTGGCCGTGTTGCCAAGCGGCGTTATCATCGCCGGAGATGAACTGCGGCCCGGGGATTCGGGTACCGATACCGACGGCGGCGCGATCTTCAAGTTCGTCCCGACGACCCTGCGTAGCACCACCGGGCCAATCGAAAATTTGAGCCAATCGCCTCTCACGGCAGGATCGGCCTTCGCCATGCAGGTCTCCTGCAACAACAACAATCAAGGCACAACAATCAAGGCACTGGACAGGGTTGCGAGGTCGGCAACGCGGCGTGGGTCTCAGTGACTGCCGCCAGCGCGCGAAGCACGGCCAGAACCGCCGCGGCCACCGGTTATTACCGTCCCGAGGATCTGCATCAGGACCCCAAGTTCAGCGATCCGGACAATGCCAACGCCATTCGCTTCTGCTGGACCAATACTCAGAACGAGAGCGCGGGCAGCTTCGGCGAAGTGGTGTGCGGCATCGACGCCAGTCCTAATACCGCGTCGCCAACCAGCCGAACCGTGTTGGTTTATCGCTTGATCGAAGGCGACGAAGACATGAACCAGCCCGACAACCTCGAGTTCCAGCCCGTCACCGGGAACGTGTACGTCATCGAAGATCATCCCAACGGCGACATTTGGGCCTGCTTGCCGGACGGCGCGGATCGCGATCTCAAGTCGGACGGTTGTGTAAAGATGTTGTCGGTGAAGGATTCATCCGCCGAACCGACCGGCTTCATCTTCGATCCCACGGGCACGGTTGCCTACGTGGCGATCCAGCACAGCGCCGATGTCGGCATGCCGCTGTTCGACGGCTATGCCACCGACGACATCTTGAAGATCACCGGCTTCAAAGTTAAACACGACCACAGCAAACGCGATTAATCCTGCCTGAGTCACGGCTTCGGCGGGGGAATTATTCCCCCGCCGAAGCCGCTGCGCTAATTTTCCAACGTCACGCTTTACTCGGCGGCACCATGACAAGCCAGCGAGCCAACAGGGTTGCCGCCACGGCGCCAAGGATCTGCGCCACGATAAACATTGGCACACTTTGCGGCGCGATCCCGGCAAAAGTGTCGGTCAGCGCGCGCGCCAGCGTGACCGCGGGATTGGCAAAGGATGTTGAAGAGGTAAACCAATAGGCGCTGGTGATATAGGCCGCCACCGTCACCGGCGCTGATTCGGCGCGAAAGCGCGCTGTGAGCAGAATCACCAAGACCAATCCGAACGTGGCGATCACTTCACCGAGACCTTCGCCGAAACTCGATCGCACATGGAGCGAAGTTTGAATCAGCGCCAAGCCAAACATGCCATGGGCCGCGATCACACCAATAATAGCACCGCATATTTGCGCGCCGATGTAGACCAAGACATGAGCAACTGGAGAGTTGTCATTCCAAGCCGCGACCAGGGAGACCACCGGACTGAAGTGCGCGCCCGATATGGGTCCGAAGATGACAATCAAAACATAAAGCCCGGCGCCGGTGGCAATGGAATTCGCCAACAGCGCGATGGCCACATTGCCCTGGGCCAAACGCTCGCCCATGATGCCCGAGCCGACGACGATCGCCAGCAACATCGCCGTGCCGAGCGCTTCCGCCGCCACCGCCTGACTAAGAATTGTTTTCATGACTCGCCTCGCTATCTCTCTTACGCGTCAATCGTAACATTTGCCACGCTATCGAAGCGATGCGCTGGTCAATACTCGCCTATGTAAGCCGGCACAGCGCGACGAATGTTCACCCATCGGTAACGCTGGCTTAACGCCGCCGCGCCACTATCGCGCCAAATACAGTAACAGTAAAGGAGAGAGCCATGGAAAAATTAAACATTGGCACTATCATTCAGGAAGCGATCTCGCGATTTAGCCAAAATCGCAGCGGCGACAAGCCGCCGGTGTTCGTCACTCTCGCACCCGCCATAAGCCCGGTGCCGTGGGAAAACCCAAGCGCGGAAACGTTCATGCGCCGGTTTGTCTACGAAACTCTACTAACCAGCGATCCCGAGGCGCCGATCGAAGTTTCGCTGCGCTGCAAAAGCAGCCTCAGCGACCTTAATGCCTTCATCGGCATCAAACCCGCCTTCTGGATTCAGCTGCGCGTTACCGGCCGCGGCCTGCGCATCGGTGAAAAAGCAATCGAAGAACTATTCGACGAACTCGGCTTCCGGGTCGAAGAATGGATCGGCGTTGAAGGCTCGGGTACCCGCTTGGGCATCTTCGGCACCATCGACGCGCCGACGGTGAAGATGGTCTTTTGTCTCCAGTCGGTGCACCACAAACTGAAATGCGACTTGTTATTGCCAATTCATGACCGTTCGATCCATTCGGACTTGGTGAGTCGTGAGGAGGTAAGCCGATCGCCGCAAGCTTAACACACTGTTCTCGGAGCCTTTATTAGCTGGAAATGAGGCGGCGTTAACCTTCCTCCAGCTACAATTAAGAAGGAGAAAATTATGACACGCTTACAGAAAATCTTGGTGCCCACCGACCTATCGGAACATTCACGGCGCGCCCTCGTCTACGGCTCGCGACTGGCGGCGGAAGACAATGCGGCATTGGTGATTTTACACATTGCCAACGAACTTAACTCCTGGGAGATCACCAATGAATTCGAAATTTATGCCGGCAATTACAACCAGGTATGGCCGCTCGATCGCGTGCTCAGCGAAGCATCCCTCGACTTAAGCAACTTCTTGGAACCCCACATGGAGCAGTTAAAAAAGTTGCCCCGTACGACCAAGAGGGTAATGTTGGGCAATGTGCTCGATCAGATTACCTCGGTGGCTGAAGAAGACAAAGCCGACTTGATTATCATGTCGCCGCGCCGCAACCGCGGACTGCGCCACTGGCTCGGCGGCGGCATCACCGACCGGGTCACGCGGCTGAGCCCCTGCCCCGTGCTGTCGATCACCCAGCCGTTGCCGTCCCAGCCCTGGCGCGGCAAGCTGGTGCCAAGTTTCTTCGGCTGGCCCAAGCAACGCACCGTGGAGATTTAGGCTAATGGAATTGGCAAGCCGACGTTCATGAAACCTCTATCGGATACCAGACGGAGATTGCTCGATTTTTGGCGCCATTTTGAAGCCGTGGGATTTTTCAACCAAGTCATGGATAGCTTTTTCAAACTGCTGATATTCTTCGTCGTCCTGGTACTCGCCATTGGTCTGGTGCGGCTGTTCTTGGACGTCTGGAACGTCATGGCAGGGCGCGAGCTGAAGGAAGCGTTCGGTTACACCGTGACCAATTTGCTCACCTTTTTTATCATTCTGGAACTGTTCAAAAGCCTGGTCGAGTATTTTCGCGAGCACCGGCTCAAGCTAACGTTCATTATCGACGCGACATTGGTTTTCATTCTGCGCGAAGTAATGATCGGCCTCTATCAGCACCAAAGCTCGCCGGCGCTGCTCGTCGCCCTGGCGCTGATGGCTTTAGTGCTGGGAGGCGTGCGCACGCTCGCCATCGTCTACTCACCGATGGAACACAACCTGCTAGACACATCGAACCAGAACCAAACCGACGCCGCGATTCAAAGCAACAAACAACCGACGACCCATAATCGAGCCACCGAATTAACCGTTCAGTAGACCCAAAGGAATTGATTTCAATGATCAAAGATACGCCAAACCCAAAACCACGAAGTCAGAGCCTGGAATCTTTTCTCGCCAAACGCCAGCAGCGCCAGTCCATCGACCAAGTCGCCCACGAGATCGTCAATCAACTGACGGTACTCAATCTGGTCGGTTCAAGGATCATCGCGCGCTCTCCAGCCGGCGCCGACGCCAAGCTCGCGCGCGAAGTTGAGATCTTCGAGCGCTCCATCGCTGAAGCTACGGTTCTGGTCCAACAACTAGTCAACGATCTGCAATCCCAAAAGAAATGCACCCAGCAAGAAGCGAAAACCGCGCCGGCAGTTCCCGGCCAGGTCATTCGCTTCCTACGTGGGGTGTCAGGTCAAAAGCGCTGACCATCGGCTGAACCTGGTGTGAGCGCCAGGCGTTAACTTAAATTTAACATAATTGTAATGTGGCAAAATGCGATCGCCGGAATAACTGTGATATGAAGCCGGTTCATGGCGCAGCACTTCGCGGTAGTCGACGTTGGCAGCAATGGCATGCGTTGCCAGGTGGCGGTGGTCGACAAACCGAAACACTATCGGGTCATCGAACAAGACCGCCAACCGGTGCGGCTCGGCCGTGATGTTTTTAAGACCGGAAAATTAAATCCGCAGACCGCCGAGGCCGCGCTCAAAGTTCTCGGCGATTTCAAGAAACTCGCGGACCGGTTTCACGTCAAGGCGATTCGCGCGGTCGGCACCAGCGCCCTGCGCGAAGCCTCGGACAGCCGGCAATTTCTCAAGCGCGCCGCCAAGCTCGGTATTCCCCTTGAGGTGCTATCCGAAGAGGAAGAGGCCCGGCTCATCAGCCTGGGCATTATGAGCGGTCTGCGCTTCGATCTGCCGCTCGGCTTGTTTCTCGACATCGGCGGCGGCAGCGTCGAGCTCGCGGTGGCCAACACGACCAACACCTATTGCTTGTTTAGCCTACCCTTGGGTGCGGTGCGTTTGACCGAAAAACTCATTGCCCACGACCCGCCGCGACATAAAGAAATCAAAGCGCTGCGCGAGGATGTTCAGGCGCAGCTCAAACCGGTGGTGCGTCGTATCCAGCAAGAAAAATTCACCATGGCGTTCGGCAGCGGCGGCACCATCACCACGCTGGCGGAAACCGACACTCGCGTCGGCGGCGCTCCCAATCGAAACGGCTCATTGATCGTGCTGCGGCGCCAACGTCTGCGCGCGCTCTTGGAACTGCTGATGAAGGAGCCGGCCGCCGAGCGCGCGCAGATGATCAACGGCGATCCCAAACGTGCCGATATCATTATCGCCGGGGGATTCGTCCTCCATGAAATCATGTCGGAGATCGGCCTGGAATATATATTTGTTTCCCGCCGGGGCCTGCGCGACGGTCTGATGGTCGATCTCCTGCAACAACGCTATTCGGAAAGCGGGCCATGGCAACCGGATTCCGACCGGGCGGAATCCCTCGATCAAGTCTGTCAAAAATATCTTTACGACGCCGCCCATGCCCATCATGTCAGCCAGCTGGCGCTCAATCTATTTTACCAATTGCACGACCTGCATGGCCTGCCGGAAAAGTACTCGAGCATTCTCCACGCCGCCGCCATGTTGCACGACATTGGCCTGTTCCTCGCCGAGCCCAAACACCACAAGCATTCCTATTATCTGATCAAGAGTTCGGGCATGAACTCGTTCAACCGCGTCGACCTCGACTTGGTCGCCAACATCGCGCGCTACCATCGCAAGGCCCACCCAAGCCCTAAACATCTGGGCTTTAGCCAGCTGTCGCCGGCCAATCAAGAAATCGTGCGCAAGCTGAGCTCGCTCTTGCGCATCGCCGACGCCTTCGACTTCAAACATGATCAGCAGGTCGACAATTTGAGCTGTACTTTCAACAAATCGCGCTCGCTGACGCTGACGGCGGCGTCGGCGGGCAACCTCAAGGACGAAATTCGCTGGGCCGAAAGCAAAGGTAAACTGATTCAAGAAGTCTTTAACATCGATCTAGTCATGAAACCCAATAAACCGTCGCGTACGCGATAGATAAAAATACCGGAGGTTCCGATGCGCCGTGCGATCCACGATCGAAACGTGCTTTTTCTCTGCGACGATAACGCCATGCTAAGTCAAATGGCCGAAGCGACGGCAAAACATCTGGCGCCGCCGAAGACCAGAATTCTCAGCGCCGGTATCAAGCCGGGGGTCATTCCTGAAGCCGTGATCAAGGCGATGAACGAGATCGGCATCGCCATGACCAACCATAAGTGCAAGGGCCTCGCCGAGGTGCCCATGGACGAGATCGATTTGGTGGTTAGCTTTGGCGGCGCCCACAAACAATGCGCTCATCTGCCGGGGCGCACTAAGATTGAAAGCTGGCCGGTCTCCGACAAACTCGCCAACCGCGCCGGACAGGCTGACGATTTGGACGCCATGCGCGGCGCGCGCGACGATATTGAAAAACGCGTATTCGCCTTGTTCATGGACTATTGGCGAAATATTTCTTAGCCAAGGCCATCGGCGCGACCATGAATCTCTACCTCATGCGCCATGGCATCGCGGTGGCCGCCGATGACCCGAGCGTCACCGATGACCATCAACGGCCGTTGACTAATAAGGGCGTCAAACGGATGCGCCGTGCTGGCCGTGGCATGCGGCGTTTGGGGATCGAATTCGCGGCAATCTTAACCAGTCCCCTGCCGCGGGCGCGCCAGACCGCCGACATCGTCGCGGCGGCGCTCGGTCTCGAGTCGCGGGTGGAAGAGATATCCGGTCTGGCGCCGGAAAGTTCGGTGGATCATTTGCTGTCCGGGTTGACCCGCTACCAGGACCGCGACCATCTGCTGCTGGTCGGCCATCAACCGCTGCTCGGACAGACCCTGGCTTATCTGATCGACCAAAGCCAGACGAGCAAACTGGAGTTCGATTTGCGAAAAGGTTCGCTTTGCCGAGTTGAACTCGATGGTCTACCGGTACATAGGCCGGCAATGCTCCACTGGCTCCTGACGGCTAAACAACTTCGGCTGTTGGCCGAGCGGTCCAACGACTAAGTGAGCGACCCATGCGCGCCACGTCAATCGATACCGTTGCCGCACGAAGCAAACTAGTGAAGCTGGGACATCGGCGGCTGGGAAAGTACGCCACCCTGCTGCCCAAGGCGCTGATCGACGACGCTCCTGAAGTCATCCATGACCTGCGCGTCGCCAGCCGCCGTCTCCAACAGCTGCTGCGCGCCCTTGGGCCGGCGGCACACGCTAAAGTCCTTAAGAAAACCACCGCCGTCCTGCGCCACGTGCGGCAAGCTTTGGGACCATGCCGCGATCTCGACGTCAACTTGGCGCTGATCGATGCCAAGCGCGAACAAGGCGCCGCCGGCAGCGTGCAACGCGCATGGCAGTTCATGGCCGACGAAGTGGCGTCCCAACGGCCCGCCCTGCTCGCCCGCGCCCGTCACGAAATCGCCAGCCAAGACCTGTATAAATTGATCCACCGAGTGCAACGGTTGTTGGCGGCCCAACAAAGCGACTTCGATGCGCTAGAACCGATTGCCGCGACAATGGTTAAGTCCATGGAAGTCTGGCGAGAGGCCTTTGAGTCGGCGCGCCAACAGCCTGAGGTCGCGGCCTTGCACAGGCTCCGCATCGCCGGTAAAAAATTACGCTATCGCGCCGAGATCCTGACCGCTCTGGGCCAAGCAAAGGTAAAGCCGCTGGTCAAAACGCTCGAAGCCATGCAGGCCGCGCTCGGCGATTGGCATGACCGCTCGGTACTGCTACATCAGGTCGCTGACTTTATCGGCCGGCCGGAGTTCTTGGCCGAACACCCCGACATGGCCAGGATATTATTGGCGGAGATGGAAAAGGAACGGCTGCGCAGCGCCGCCGACGCGGCGAGCATCCTGCGCCTAGCCGACAAGGTGCCAGAGGCCTGGACCAATTGGAAAGCCAGCACGGTGACGACTGAATAGCCGCTGTGGACTGGCTCGCTGATCGATTCCTCTAACCTCCGCGACTTAATCCAGATTCACCTTGGGCCGGGTTGGCGCGCCGGCTTGCTCGGCGCGGATGAATTCATAGAGCTGTTCCTGGGAGCGCGCCAGTTGCGAGGGTTCGGACGCCATGCGCACCGAACTCCCATCGGACTGAATTCGCCAGCCCTTTGCGGTATCGGCCAGTTGAATTTCCAGAACCTTTTTCAACTTGGCTTGATGCGGTTCATCGAGCACCGGGAAGGCGATCTCGACCCGGCGATCGAAGTTGCGTGGCATCCAATCGGCTGAAGCCAGCAGGTATTCGGGCTTGCCGTTATTCTGGAAGTAAAAGATGCGCGCATGTTCGAGATAGCGGTCGATGATGGAGATCACCCGGATGCGCTCGGATATTCCCGGCACTCCCGGGCTGAGGCTACACATGCCACGGACGATCAGATCGATTTCGACGCCAGCTTGGCTGGCCAGATACAGTTCGTCGATGATCGACGGATCGACCAGGCTGTTGACCTTGGCGATGATCCGCGCCGGATGGCCGGCCCGGGCATGGTCCGCTTCGCGGCGCACGCTGATAATAAAACTTTCCCGCAGGCCGATCGGCGCCAAGATCAAATGGTTGAATTTTTGCGGCCGCGTGTAGCCCGTGAGTAAATTGAACAGCTCGGTGAGATCCTGGCCGAAGGATTCCCGGCAGGTGAACAAACCGAGGTCGCTATAGACGCCGGCGGTGCGGACATTGTAGTTACCCGTCGCGAGATGGCAATAACGGCGAATGCCGTCGGCCTCCTGGCGCACCACCAAACAGATTTTGCAATGGGTCTTGTAACCGACCAGTCCATAAACCACATGGGCGCCGACTTCTTCCAGGGCGCGCGCCCAGGTGATGTTGGCCTCTTCGTCGAAGCGCGCTTGCAGCTCAACCAACACCGACACTTCCTTGCCCGCTTCGGCGGCGCGCGCCAGCGCTTGGGCGATCGGCGAAGTCGGGCTGACTCGGTACAGCGTCATCTTGATCGCCAGCACCTTGGGGTCCTTGGCCGCTTCCTCGACGAAGCGCACCACCGCGTCGAATGATTGATAAGGATGAAAGGCCATAACATCGCCGCCGCGGATCGCGCTCCAGATATCCGCGGCGCGCTCGAAAGCCGGCACCGGCACCGGCGCCTGGGGCCGGTCCTTCAATCGCGGCAGATTCACCGCGGCATAGAGTTGAAACAAATCGGTGAACGCGGTGAAGCCTTTTCCAGGGTAGAGGTCTTCGCACGAAAGCTCCAGTTCCTCGACCAGTTGGGTGATGGGCTCCACCGGGATATCGGGATCATATTGCAGCCGCACCGCGTCGCCCATGCGGCGATCGCGCACGCCCTTCTCGATGGTCATCATGAGGTTCTCGTCGCGCCGGCGCGATACCAGAAAATCAGCATCCCGGGTTACCCGAATGGCGTGACAGGAACGGATCTCAAAACCGTGATAAAGCCGCGGCAAGTAGTGGCGCAAAGTATCTTCCAGCAGCATGAAGGCATGTTGTCCATCGTGCGCCGGTAGCGGAATGAACCGCGGCGCCACGTGGGTCGGGATATGGACGATGGACAGATCGGTGTGCGGCAATCTTGAGGACAGTATCGGCCGCAACGACACCACCAAACATAGAGAACGGTTGGCCAGATAGGGAAACGGATGGGCCGGATCGATCGCCAGCGGCGTGACGATGGGATAGAGCATGCGCAAGAAATAATCTTCGAGAAAGCGCTCTTGCTCGCCGCTCATCTCTTCTGGACGTACCAGGTGAATCCCCTCGGCGCTCAGTTGGGGCAATATGGTATTGAGAAAACAAAAATGCTGCTCGGCCGCCAGTTCATGGACTCGGGCAGATATCGCGCTCAAGTTCTCCGCCGGAGTGAGCCCGTCGGGATCGGTCGAGCCGTCGCCCTTGAAGACCATGGCTTTGAGTCGGGCCACGCGCACCATGAAAAATTCATCGAGATTGGAACTGAAGATGGCGAGGAATTTTACCCGCTCAAGTAGCGGCACGCTCTCGTCCTTCGCTTCTTCGAGGACGCGCCGGTTAAATTCCAGCCAGGATAGCTCACGATTGATATAACTGCTTGCATCCATAACAACTCACTCCCAGCTGGCGCGCGCGCCGCCTTCGACTACCGCAAAACTTAACGTTTAGTCATAGCCCCAACAAGCAAGTTAGCTGTTACGTTTATGTTAAGATTAGGTTAAGTGGCGGCCGCCCATCCACCGTCGACCGCGTGGATTCAAGCGGCAACCCAATCGTAACCGCGTTCTCATCCAGCCGTCATCGAAAAACACTACGCTCTTTGGATGATCCTCCGTCTATTAGTCATCGCGATCTGCCTGCTGCCACCAACGAGATTGATGGCGACAACCCCGTTGGAAGACTTCGAGCAATATACCGACGGCGCCTACCCGAACAAATGGCGTGGCAAGAACAACCAGGCGCAATCGATCTATCGCGTCGCAAGTGAGAACGGCAACCGCTTCCTCCGCGCCCACAGCCGCAACCAGGGCGTGCAGATCGCCTTGGAACAGATCGTCGATCCAAAGGAGCTACGCCGGCTCGCTTGGCGCTGGCGCGTCCGTGAAATTTACGTGAACTGGCGCGTCTCAGGGTCAGAGCTACTTCGCGTCGAGCGGCAGCGGCTTGTCCAGGGCAATAGTCAATATCTGGCTGACCTTACCCTTGCCGACGTTGTTGCCTTGCTCGTCATACTTACTTTCTTCGCTGTCAAAATCGTTGTCGTTGGACACCGCGATGGTATTCCGATCGATGACCGCCACGCCTTCGATTTTCTCCGGCATCTCCTTAAATCGATTCAAGTCGAGAATTAACGTCTTGGGCAACACGCGCACGCCCGCGCTGGCCGGATCGTCGAGCATCTCAAGACTGGGCGCGGTGGCGCCATCGTCCCACTTGCTACCCAGAATATTGGTCGCTTGGGCCAGGTCCACGGTGTAGAGTTTGGCCAACCAATCGGTGCGCTCGAGAATCAACAACGTGGTCGGATTGAGATAAACCACGCCGGAGAGTTTCATTTCATCCGGCGACATTTTCGGCCTGGGATCGAACTCCTTGGCGTCCTCGAAACGGTAGACATATTCGGCAACGGCTTTTCCCTGCTCGCGGTCGAACGCCAGCACGCGGGTAATGCGCGAAGCATCGCCAACTTTACGGTCGGGGTTATACAGGGGGCTCTGCAACACCGCGTAGAGGATTTTTTCGTCGGCACTGACGGCTAGCCCTTCGAAGCCGCGGTTGATTTTCCTTTTGCCGAGGATCGCCGGCAACGAATCCTGCACCGGGTAATCCGCGCCCGGCAGTTTGAGTCCGGCGGGTGTATAGCGCTTGAGAACTTTGCCGGCTTTATCGACATGAACCAGCGACGGCCCATACTCCTCGGCGAGCCAGAATTCTCCGGACTTCAAGCGGATCAAACCTTCGGTATCGAGACCGTTGATATTGAAACCCAGCTCCTTTTGCGCCGTATAATCATAGGGAATTTCATCGCGACTTATGACATTGGGCAGGCCGCTAACCGGTCGCCCCGACTGGCCGACGATCGGTATCGCATCGAGGATTTTCACCGCACTGCCATCAAATTTGACCCGAACAAGGGTTGGATTGAATTCAGGAACCCAGAAGGTTCGCCGGTTGCCGCCGTCGACTTTAATTTGACCGTTGGGGCCGCGGTCGGTGGTCATCCAGAATTCGCCGGCGGCGTCCGTGGCGCCGCGCCAGAGATCACTGCCCACCGAGCCCATGAGTATCTTGCGATCGTTGGCCACGCTGCCGGGAAACTTGGCGTTGTGAAATTCTTTGATGGAGATGGCTGGGAATTGGTAAACGCCGGTAATCCGTGTCTGGGCATGCAACTGACGCCCTTCGGATAAACACATTCCGATCGCACCGATTAACGTCGCTACAAAGGTCTTAACCCGCGGTCGCTGCATGGCACCTCCGAAAAACAAATTTCAGCCACCATAAGAAGCAATTGTTACGGCTAGGTTAATGTCAGATTACATTTGCAAAACTAATCCGCGGCGCCAACCAGCAATCGCCGGCGCTGAGTAGACCGATACTAGCCAGGACTAAGCCAAAGTAACCGTTGGTGACCGCGGCAACCCAACTGTCATCGTTCCGTAACCTGATTGTAATCAACGCTAGTTACCCTTCGAGGCAATCGAAGTTCACAAACCATGCATCGATCCATACTCCGAGCACTCGCGCTTTTGGCTTGCTTAACCTCGAGCCCGAGTCTCGCCCGTTCACAACCGGTCATCACCATTGACGGCACGGCTAGGCTAGCGCCGATATCTCAAGAAGCCGCCCGCCTCTATCACGAGCTCATCAAGGACACCGCCAAGGTGAGTGTGAAGGCTTCAGGCACGGCTAACGGATTCAAAAACTTTTGCCGCGGCGAGCTGAATGTTAGCGCCGCGAACCGACCGATGGTTCGCGCGGAACTAGAGCTGTGCAAGGGCGGCGGCGGCGAATATTATGAGATCCCTATCGCCTACGATGTCCTGACCATAATCGTCAACGCGCAAAACCATTGGGCGCACTCCATCACTATGGACGCCTTGAAGCGTCTCTGGGAACGTTCCGGGCAAAATCAAATTAGCCGCTGGAACCACCTGCAGCCGCTATGGCCACCCTATTCCATCCGTCTTTTTAGCAGCCCGCCGGACAGTGAAATCTTCGAGTTCTTTGCTGAGGCGATGCAGAGTGGTGCCAAAGGTTTACGCAGCGATGCGACTCATCTCAGCAGTAGCTCCGAAATCGTCCGGGCAGTTAGCGGCAATCCATCAGCCATCGGCTATTGCCCGATCGCCGAATGTGCCAAGAAAACCACCGGAACCAAGGTCCTGTCCATAGATTTCGGTCAAGGTCCCATCGCTCCGTCGGCTCTGACCGTGCAGAACAACCGATATCGCCAGCTAGCTCGCCCGCTCTTCCTATATATCAATCGGAAAAGCACCGAGCAGATCGACATCCATAGATTCGTCGCGCTTTATCTTTTGCGCGCTCGGCAACTGGTTGGCCTGGCCGGTTACCTGCCGCTGGCGGATCGCGCCTACAAGATTGCTGTGAATGTTATGAAAAATAAGAAAGTCGGCAGCGCCTACGGCGGCGTAGTCCCCGGCGATCTAACCATCGACGAATTCATAACCAGTAATGCCGGATTGCGTTAACCATGCAGGTCTACCCTGGTTTCCTTCATCAATTCTTAACATTCTCGTTACTGGCCGTTTATCTTTGGCGCTTAGTTTCAGCGTCGAAAGAACAAGATCGAAATCATCGAAGGCCAGGAGGTTGATAATTCTAAGGCGAGGTAAAGCGCCAAACGACTTAACGGTACGTTCAACGGTTCGTAACATTCCCGTAACATTGGCTAACTAAACAATAAAAAAGGAGAAAGAACTATGAAGAAAGCACTATTGGCCCTTTCCGTACTCGCCCTGGTCGGCATCGCGCCGCGAGCGGCCAAGGCGCAGATCGTCCAGATCGACGGTTCGAGCACCGTGTTTCCGGTCACCGAGGCGGTTGCCGAAGAATTCCAAAAGTCGAAAAAGGGCAAAGTCAAAGTCACCGTCGGCATCGCCGGCACCGGCGGCGGTTTCAAAAAATTCTGCCGCGGCGAGATCGATGTCAGCAATGCCTCACGGCCGATTCTCAAGTCGGAGATCGAGGATTGCAAAAAGAGCGGCGTGCAGTTCATCGAACTACCGGTGGCCTATGACGCGCTCACGGTCATCGTCAATCCGAAGAATGACTGGGTTAAATCGATCACCGTGCCAGATTTGAAGAAAATGTGGGAACCGGCGGCGCAGGGCAAGATCACCACCTGGAATCAAATTCGGCCCGAATGGCCCAATAGCCCGCTGAAACTGTTCGGCCCTGGCGCCGACTCCGGCACCTTCGATTACTTCACCGAGGCGATCGTCGGTAAGGCCAAGTCGAGCCGCGGCGATTTCACCGCTAGCGAAGACGACAACGTGCTCGTCCAAGGCGTGAGCAACGACCGCAACGCGCTGGGCTATTTTGGCTTCGCCTACTACATCGAGAACCAAGCGAAGCTCAAGGCGGTCCCCATCGAGACCGCCAAGGGACCGGTCGGACCGTCGGCTAAGACCGTCGAGGACGGCACTTACCAACCGCTAGCTCGGCCGATCTTCATCTACGTCAGCAAGAAATCCTTGGACAGCAAGCCTGAGGTTAGGGAGTTTGTCGACTTCTATCTAAAAAATGCCTCGAAGTTAGTTAAGGATGTGAAATACATCGCATTACCTCCGAGCGCTTATAAGATCGCTGAGGAGCATGTCAGCAAACGCAAGGTCGGCACGGTCTTTGGCGGCACCGCCGAAGTCGGCGTCAAGATCGAGGATTTAATGAAACGCGAAGCGAATTTCTAGAGTTAACCCACAAATGGGCAGGGGCTGCCAGCCCCTGCCCAGAACTTTCTCAAGATTTGAAAGCGAAACACCATGTCAAAGTCTGAAGTAGCTGGCGCTTTCCCCGACGTGCGCCAGCAAATTCGTGCCCATTCAGGCAGTGTCGCGGCGCGGAAGGTGCGCGAGCGAATCATTGAAGCCGGGTTATTCCTTTGCGCGGTTTTCTCCGTGGCGATCACGGTTGGCATTGTTTGGGTGCTGGTCTACGAATCTTGGAGCTTTTTTAGAAACGTCTCGATCTTCGATTTTCTCACCGATACCCAATGGACGGTGCTCTTTGAGAACCCGCGATACGGCATCATGCCGCTGGTGACCGGAACTCTGGTGACCTCAATGATCGCTCTGGCCGTGGCGCTGCCACTGGGGACAACCATCGCGATCTATTCGAGCGAATACGCCAACCCGACGGTCCGGGAAATCCTCAAGCCGATCTTGGAGCTATTGAGCGCCGTGCCGACAGTCGTGTTCGGTTATTTCGCCCTACTGTTCGTTACACCCATGCTGCAAAGTATCCTGCCCGACCTGCCAGGCTTTAACATGTTAAGCGCCGGCATCGTCATCGGCATCATGATCGTTCCCTATGTCAGCTCGCTCAGCGAGGACGCCATGCGCGCGGTGCCGGTAACCATTCGTGAAGGCTCCTACGCCATGGGCGCGACGCGGGTACAAACCGCGGTCCGCGTCCTTATGCCGGCGGCATTCTCAGGCATCGCGTCCGCTTACGTGCTCGGCTTCTCCCGGGCGGTTGGCGAGACCATGGTGGTCGCCCTAGCGGCGGGAACCCAGCCAAACTTGACCCTCAATCCCATGGAAGGCGCGGCCACCATCACCGCCTACATCGTCCAAGTGAGCTTGGGCGATTTGCCGCACGGCAGTCT
The DNA here is from genome assembly GCA_945889495.1 of Syntrophobacter sp. SbD2. Classification (GTDB taxonomy): domain Bacteria; phylum Desulfobacterota; class Binatia; order UBA9968; family UBA9968; genus DP-20. The sequence continues at coordinate 45,713 of CAMDBU010000017.1, forward strand.
CGCCTATCAAAGTATCTTTGCCGCCGGTCTGACGTTGATGCTGATGACTCTAGTATTCAACATCGGCGGCTATTTCCTGCGCAAGCGCTTCAGGGAGATCTACTAGTCATGGACAAACCGTCCGCCTCGGTTATTGGAAAAAGCATCGCCAGCAACAAGAGCCGCGACCAGGTGTTTGCGGTGATCGGCCTGCTCGCGACGTTTGTCGGCATGCTAACGCTGGCCGCGCTGCTGTTCGATCTCGCCAGTGACGGCTTGGCGCGCATCAAGCCACATTTTTTTACCTCCTTCCCTTCGCGGTTCGCCGGCCAAGCGGGCATTCTTTCGTCCTGGGTCGGCACCATCCTAGTCATGATCGTTACAGCCCTGGCCGCCGTGCCCATCGGTATTGGCGCCGGGGTGTACCTTGAAGAATACGCGCCCAAGAATTGGTTCACCGCGCTGATCGAAATCAACATTGCCAATCTCGCCGGCGTGCCGTCGATTGTTTACGGCCTGATGGCGCTGGGACTCTTTGTCTACCAATTCAAGTTCGGCCAAAGCATCCTGTCGGCGGGGCTGACCTTGGCGTTGCTCATTCTACCGATCATTATCGTTGCCACCCGAGAATCGCTGCGCGCGGTGCCGGGGAGCATGAGAGAGGCCGCCTACGCCCTCGGCGCCACCAAATGGCAGACCACCAGCGACCATGTCCTGCCGTATTCGATGGGCGGCATTTTGACCGGAGTGATTATTGGATTGTCCCGCGCCATCGGTGAGACCGCGCCGCTCATCACCATCGGCGCGTTGACCTTCATCGCCTTCCTGCCCGATGCGCCGGTCAAAGCCGAGTTTCCGTTCATCTCGTTCGAGTGGCTGTGGTCGCCCTATTCGGTCATGCCGATTCAAATGTTTAACTGGGTGTCGCGGCCCCAAGCCGAATTTCACCTCAACGCCGCGGCCACGGGATTGATATTGATGGCCATGACCTTGGCCATGAATGCCGTGGCGATTTATTTTCGCTACCGCTTCCGCAAACGCATCAAGTGGTAGAAATCGGCGACACCAATGACAAAGAACCCCGATGGAGGTAAGATGAGTGTATCCGAACCCCGAGAAGTCGGCGCCGTGGATCGGCCGACGATGAAAGCCATGGACAACTCAATAATTCGGACGATCTCCGAAACGCCGCACAAAGATATCTTCAGCGTCGAAAACGTCGATTTTTACTACGGTGAAAAACGCGCGCTCAAATCGATCAACTTGGCGATCGCTGAGAAAAAAGCCACCGCTTTCATCGGCCCGTCCGGCTGCGGCAAGACCACCCTACTGCGCTGCTTCAACCGCATGAACGATTTGATCCTGGGCAGCCGGGTCACCGGCCAGATCAAACTCGAAGGCAAGAATATCTACGATCCCGATCTCGACGTGATCAACCTGCGCCGGCGCGTCGGCATGATCTTTCAGAAATGGAACCCGTTTCCCAAGAGCATTTACGAAAACATCGTTTACGGTCTGCGCATCGTCGGCATCAATAATCGCGCATATTTGGACGAGGTGGTTGAGAAGAGTCTGCGCCGCGCCGCGCTGTGGGACGAAGTCAAGGACAACTTGCACAAAAGCGCCGCCGATATGTCCGGCGGCCAGCAACAACGGCTGTGCATCGCTCGAGCCCTGGCGGTCGAACCCGAAGTCATTTTAATGGATGAACCATGCTCGGCACTCGATCCGATTTCCACCGCCAAGATCGAGGAATTGATCCATGAGCTGAAGGACACCTTTACCATCGTCATCGTGACGCACAACATGCAGCAAGCCGCGCGGGTTTCCGATTACACCGCGTTTTTCTATCTGGGCGAACTCATCGAGTTCGGCGAGACCGGCAAGTTGTTCACGGCGCCGGAGAAGCGCCAGACCGAAGATTACATCACCGGCCGTTTCGGTTGATTCAGGAGGATATCATGACCACCCAACATACCGATAAACGATACGAAGAAGAGCTGTCCAAGCTGCGCGAAGAGATTCTTTACATGGGCGGCCTGGTCGAAGATCAGATTCAAAGGGCGATCAAGTCGCTGGTTGACCGCGATTCCGACCTGGCCAACATCATCATCGAGCGCGATCATGAAGTAAACCGTCTCGATGTTGAAATCGATGAGCAGTGCATCAAGCTCCTCGCCCTGCACCAACCGGCGGGCCGCGATCTGCGCTTCATCACGACCGGATTGAAAATCACCACCGACCTGGAACGCATCGGCGACATGGCGGTCAATATTTGCGAGCGTGCGCTGGAATTGAACCAGGAGCCCCAGCTCAAACCGTATATCGATATCCCGCGCATGGCACGGATCTCCCAGCGGATGATTCACGAAAGCCTCGACGCCTTTGTCCGCGAAGACACCGAACTTGCGCTCAAGGTTTGCAAGGACGACGACGTTGTCGACCAGCTGAACGCGCAGATCTTTCGCGAAACGCTGAGTTTCATGCTCGAAAATGCTCAGACCATCAGCCGCGCCACCAAGATCAGCTCGATCTCGAAATATCTCGAACGGATCGCCGATCATGCGACCAATATCGCCGAGATGGTGATATTCATGGTCAAGGGCAAGAGCATCCGTCACATGAAGGAATTGCCCCCGTCAGTTTAACCAAACATGAGTAATGCCATCTACAAAATCCTCGTCGTCGAAGACGAGCCCGACATTCGCAAGCTGGTGCACTACAACCTGACCCAGGACCATTACAAGGTGCTCGAAGCGGATAACGGCGAACAAGCACTCAAACTGATCCAGCGCGACCAACCGAGTCTGGTCATCCTCGACCTGATGATGCCCGGCATGTCGGGCTTAGAGGTATGCCGAACTCTGCGCGGCAAGGAAGAAACCGCCAGACTGCCAATCCTCATGTTGACCGCCAAGGCCGGCGAAGCGGACCGCGTGCTTGGGCTAGAAATGGGCGCCGATGATTACTTGGCCAAACCTTTCAGTCCGCGCGAACTAGTCGCCCGCGTGCGCGCGATTCTACGCCGCAGCAACGGCGCGGCGCAGAGTGAAGCCGTGCCAGGTTACGCCAAGGGAGTATTGAAGATCGACTTCGCCACTTACGAAGTGGCGGTCGGCGGCAAGCCGGTCAAATTGACCCTCAAGGAATTCGAGTTGCTCAAGTTCCTGGTCCACAACCCCAACCGGGTGCTCAACCGCGATCAACTTCTCGACCGAGTCTGGGGCGGCGATACCTACGTCACGCCGCGCACCGTCGATGTGCATATACGACGCTTGCGCAAAGCGATTGAAAAGGACGATAGTAAGCCGAAATGGATTCTCACCCTGCGCGGCGTCGGCTACAAGTTCGATGAAAAGGCTTTGGAATCTTAGTCTCGTCGGCAAAGTATTTTTCTCCTACCTTGCGGTCACCCTGCTGCTCGGGGTCGGCTTCTACCTTTCCGCCAATTCGCTGATCCGCGATTTTCACATCGGCACGCTGAGCCATCGCATGGAGCAAGAAGCCCACTTGCTCGGCCGAGTCCTGCCCTTTGGCATCGAAGGCGACCCACTCGACGCGATCTGCCGCCAGCTCGCCGGCGAACTGGGCTCACGCATTACTGTGATTACCCTGGAGGGGAAAGTGGTCGGCGACTCAGCGGAGCCTTCGCTCAAGATGGACAACCATCGCAGCCGGCCTGAAGTGCGTGAAGCCATCGAGTCGGGCACCGGCAGCGCGCAACGCTACAGCACCACGGTTGGCTTCGACATGCTCTACCGGGCCTTTCACCAGCGCGCCGACCGGCAAGCGCGCATCGTCCGCATCGCCATCCCATTGAAAGACTTCGACGGCGTCATCCGCGGCATGCGCCGCTCGCTATTCGCTGGCTTGGCGCTCGCTTCGGTCGCCGGACTCCTGCTCGCCTGGTGGTTTTCCAAGTACCTGAGCCGCCGCGTACAACGTTTGACGGATTTTACCGCGGTCATCGCCGAGGGGAATTTCCCCCAGGGCTTTTTAACCAGCCATGAGCGCGATGAGATCAGCTTACTCGAGCGCCGGCTCAACGACATGAGCCAGCGCATTTATGACAACCTGGTGGAGATCACCGGAGAGAGAGAAAAAGCCGATTCGATCCTGCGTTGCATGATCGAGGGAGTGGTGGTCATCGATCCCAAAGGCAACGTGCTGGTTATCAACGACCGGGCCAAGCAAATGTTTCATGTCGCCGACGGACGCGAGATTCACGGCGCCTCCATCCTGGAACTGTCACGTCATCCTGACATCCGCGCGGTGTTGGATGAAGTCTTGAAATTCGACTTCACCAGCACCCCCTATCGCAAGGAAATTGAAATCGAAGAGGGCGCCTGGTTCATCGTCAATGCCGCGCCGCTGCGCACGCCTTTGCGCATGACCCTGGGCTCCATACTGGTATTTCACGATGTCACTGAACTGAAAAGGCTCGAAACGATTCGCAGCGACTTCGTCGCCAACGTCTCCCATGAGCTGCGTACCCCGCTGACGGCGATCCAAGGTTACGTCGAGACCCTGATCCATACACCGCCCGCCGATGCCGACATGCAGCGGCAATTTCTCGAAATCATCGTGCGCCATGCCGAACGGCTCGGCCGTTTGACCGAAGATCTATTGACCTTAGCCGATCTTGAGTCGGGCAAAATCCGCATCGCGCCGCGGCCGGTGGATGCCGGCCGATTGATCGAGCAAACCCTGGAAGTGTTTTGGGAACGGGCCGGCAAAAAAGACATCGCTCTGACCCAACAAATCGCCGATCACTGCGGCTATGTGCGGGGCGATCCCGATCGGTTGCAGCAACTGCTGATCAATCTAATCGACAACGCGATCAAGTACACGCCCACCGGCGGCCAAGTAGCGGTCAGCGCGGCGCCTAGCCAGGCCGACAACCGAATGCAAATCGAGATATCGGTCGCCGACAACGGCGCGGGCATCCCGGAAACGGATCTGCCGCGCCTGACCGAGCGCTTTTACCGCGTCGACAAAGCGCGCTCGCGCGATCTTGGCGGCACCGGTCTGGGCCTGGCGATCGTCAAACATATCGTTCACGCTCATGGCGGGGAGTTGCAAATTACCAGCGAGTTGAACAAAGGCACGACGGTTACCGTGCGCTTAGCCAGCGTTGAGAAAGAATCAGCCAAGAATAGCATCTTGTTTCTCTGCACCGGGAATTCTTGCCGGAGCCAAATGGCCGAAGGCTTCGCGCGGCAGTTGGCCAATGGCAATTACCGCATCTTTAGCGCCGGCACCGAACCCAAAGGCGTTCATCCGTTGGCCATCCAGGTTATGGAAGAAGTGGGCGTCGACATTTCACGGCAAACCTCCAAGGGGCTCGATGCGATTGTGCTTGCCGATCTCGACCAGGTGATCACCCTATGCGGCGATGCCGATGAACGTTGTCCGACCCTGGCCGCCAAGGTCAAACGCAGCCACTGGCCGTTAGCCGACCCAGCTTCGGCGCGGGGCAGCGAGGCCGAGATACTGGCGCAGTTTCGCCAGGTGCGCGATCAAATCAAGCAAAGGGTCGCGGCCCTGCTCACCGATCGCTAAATCTCGGCAATTTAGTTGAAGCTCCGCGCCACGCGTGATAAATGTCATCGCGTTTCGTTTCCTAGTTCAACAATCCAAATTTTACCGGTTTTCTTGGAGCGATCATGGCGAAATTTCAGTTTCTGCCGGCGGAGACCAAATTTTACGAGTGGTTCGAAAAAGCCACCGGCAACTTGCTTGAAGGAGCTGCCGCCTTGCAGGACATGTTCGATCATTACGAAAATGTCGAAGCCAAGGTCGCCCATATCACCGAGTTGGAGCATCGCGGCGACTTCATCGTCCATGAAGTCATGCATCTGTTGATGCACACGCTGATCATTCCGCTCGATAGCGAAGATATTGAAAGGCTGATCTCGGCCCTCGACGACGCCATCGACAAGATCGAGGCTACCGCTGTGCGCATGGTAATCTTCCAAGTCGAGGCGCCGACGGAGCGGGCGCGCCAGCTGGCGCAGTTGATCCACGCGGGCGCCCAAGAATTGCACCAGGCGATGCCTTACCTGCGCGAGAAGAAAACCTTCCGCTTGGTCACCGAGCATATCAAAGAGATCAATACCATCGAGAACAACGGCGACCGAGTGCTGCGCGAAGCCTTGGTCGACATCGTCAACCACAAGGAAGACCTCTTCAACCTGATCCGCTGGAAAGAGATCTACGAGATGCTCGAAGAAGCCACCGACCGGATGGAAGATATCGCCGATGTCATGCAACGGGTGGTAATTAAAAATGGCTGATCCGGTTCTGCTGCTGACGATTTTTATTATCGCCGTCGCCCTCGCCTTCGACTACGTCAACGGCTTTCATGACGCGGCCAATTCCATCGCTACAGTGGTATCGACGCGGGTCTTAACACCGACCCAAGGCGTGGTCTGGGCAGCCTTCTGGAATTTCGTCGCCGCTTTTACCTTCGGCACCGCCGTGGCCAAGACCATCGGCAGCGGCTTGCTCGACGTCAAACAGGTCGACTCCTACGTAATTCTCGCCGCGCTGATCGGCGCCATCGTTTGGGACCTGATCACTTGGTACATCGGCTTGCCGACCAGCTCGTCGCACGCCTTAATCGGTGGCTACGCCGGCGCCGGCATCGCCAAGGCGGGTTTGGGCATCATCATTCCCGGCGGCTGGATCAATACGATGATTTTTATCATCCTCGCACCCATGCTCGGCATGGCGCTGGGCATGATCAATCTCGTGGTCATTCTCAATATATTCAAAAAATCTATTCCGGCCAGCGTCGACCACATATTCAGACGCGGACAGCTCATCTCAGCGGCGGCCTATAGCCTGGGCCATGGCACCAATGACGCGCAGAAAACCATGGGTATCATCGCCGGTGCGCTGTTTATAGTCCCGGAGTACCGCGAGTACGTCAGCGACGCCGCCGGCAAACTGTTCATCCCGTTCTGGATCGTATTAATCGCTCACGCCGCCATCGGCCTGGGCACCCTATCCGGCGGCTGGCGCATCGTCCACACCATGGGCTCGCGCATCACCAAGCTCCAACCCATGGGCGGGTTTGCCGCCGAAGCGGCCGGCGCGATCACTCTGTTCGGCGCCGCTCATTTCGGCATCCCGGTGTCCACCACCCACACCATCACCGGCGCCATCGTCGGCGTCGGCTCCCTACGCCGGCTGCGCTCGGTGCACTGGAATGTCGCCGGCCGCATCGTCTGGGCCTGGATCCTAACCATCCCGGCATCGGCCGCCATGGCGATGCTCTGCTGGCTGCTGATCGACTGGGGGCGGAAGCTGTTTTAAGTCTAAGGGTTATCCGTCCACCAACGGCGCAAAAACCCACTCAATTTCACTAAAATCCTAAGGTTTGAACCTTCTTGTAGTTAGGCCGTATTCTACACAGTGCTTGGCACTAGTTGGAATCAATTGACAATACTCATGAATTTAAGTTAAAAGCTTGGCTATCAGGCCTGCGGCAGCGCGGTTCTCCGGGGCGTGTTAACCGCCAGCAAATTAGGCAGTCTTGATGTGGAGTATCCGTGCGCAATCCGCGAGTTCGCGACATAAAGCAGACTTCCAACCCCAATTGGATATTTCGCACAACTCGGCCGGTGACTTCGTTGCATTTCGGCCTCCTATTTCGCTGACTGCGGCCGGTTGGTCGGAGCGAAGCGACGCTGGAGTTTTTTTCATAGCCTAAGGCTTGAATAAGTTGCAAGTCGGTTTTGTCATTT
>CAMDBU010000018.1 GCA_945889495.1 Syntrophobacter sp. SbD2
CCTCGATCAGCTTGAACGGCAATAAACCTTCGCGTTGCGCCATCCTTTCACCTCCTCGGTGATGCCCGATGGCCGACTCTATCATCAAAAACACCCGCCGTGTTTGAGAAAATCCGCCGCCCAACTAAATTACCTACGGATCAAGGCCGAGACTGGAAGCGGCGCTCGTCAATCGCGAGACCCGGCGAGAAACATTGCGTGCCACGCCGCCGCCAGCATGGTAAAATATCCGCCGTGTCACTTTGAGCAATCGATGAAACGCTGGCAAATAATCCTCTTCGCCGCGATCGCGACCGTCGCTATCGCCATCGGCGCCGGCTACCGGCTCGGCGCCAAGTTACTCCAGGAACAAATCGTCGAGGCCCTGGGTCCCGGCAGCCACATCGGGACCCTCAAGATCAACTGGTTTTCCGTCGAACTGCTCGGACTGACCATCGACGCCCCCAAAGGCTGGCCCGCGGCCCGGACATTGGAAGCCGAACGCATCGTCATCACGCCCAACCTGCGCACGCTATTCTCCGACCGCATGGAGATCTCCTCCATCATCATCGAAAAACCCTACCTGTCGATGCTGCGCACCCCGGGCAAAATGCGTTTCGTGCCGAGTCTGACTGAAATCGGTCAGGGGAAGAAAAACAACGGCTCAACTCGGGCGGTGGCCATCGCCACCATCGAATTGAAAGATGGCCGCCTGGATCTTTATGACGCCACCGTGCAACGACCGCCGCTCAAGGTCAGGATGGAACGCATCGCCGCCCGAATTCGCGACGTCACGGCGCCGGCCCAGGCGAGAACCCAATTTGAAATCACCGGTATCGTCAAGGGCGTTCGACGCGACGGCCAGGCGCAGTTGAGCGGCTGGATCGCGCCCGGCGGCCGAGATTCATCTTCGCGCATCGCGCTCGTCGGCGCCGATATGGTCGCGCTGCAACCCTACCTGGTCAAGAAAAATGACACACCGGTGAGCCAGGGCACCATCGATCTCAACCTCAACTCCGAAGTGCGCAACAAAATCCTCGACGGCAAAGGCAAGGTGGTTCTCAAAGATCTCGAGTTTGCTTCGGGGCGCGGCTTCTTCGATACCTTCATGGGCCTGCCGCGCACCGCTGTCATCGGCTTTCTCAAAGATCACAACAACGCCATCGACGTCGACTTCACTCTCGCCGGCGACACCGATAACCCCAACTTCTCGCTCAACGAGAGTCTATCGACGCGCGTCGCGGTGGGGATGGCCGGCCAGCTCGGCATCGGCATCGGCAACGTCGCCAAAGGCATCGGCTCCCTCGGCCGCAAGGGCGTGGAAGGCGCCGGCAGTCTAGTCGACGGCGTCGGCTCGGCGATCAAAGGATTGTTCAGCGGTAAACGCTAGTCGGAAAAGAGAAGATGGGCAGCCGCAAAGAACGCAAAGTTCGCAAATAGAATTCGGACCTCGCACTCCTGAGAGAGTTCAAATCCGAAGTTACTTTGCGCCCTTTGCGTCCCGACCGCTCTGAGCACCGTCGAAGGGTGCGGCTCATTCTCCGAATCCGACTCGACTCAATACTCGACGCATTTCGCCATCCCCTGGCCCCACAGATCGGCGCCGCCGATCATGACATCGCGCGCTTCCAAGGGCAGCGCGGCGCCAGCGTCCACCGGCGCCGCGCCAGGAAAAGGAAAGATTTTTATCTCGCGGTAAGGCCCGATCACTTTGTCCATCGCCGGTAAATCGATGGGGCAGTCCAAACTTCCCGTGCTCACCGCCGCGTCGGCCTCGGCGACGTTGAACAGCACTGGGCTGTCGGTGCCCGCCTTGCCGCCGTTCTCGTAGGTCACCAGCGTCGCGCGCACGCCCTGGCGCTCGCAAGCGCGCAGCGTGAACATGACGTCGACGAAGGCGTTGCCGCCGCCGATCCAAGTGACCAGCGCGCCATTGGCGCCCATGGATTTAGCCAAGCGCGCGGCGTTTAGCGCGCCGACTTCCTTGCCATGGGAAGTTTCGAAGCGGATGCGCTGCAACACCACGCCGGCGAAGTTCAAGCTCTGGCCATGGGCGGCGTACAGCGCCAGCACCAGCGGATGATTCTGCCAGTCCCAGGTCGTCGGATAGTAGCCGCGCCCCGAGCGCGTCGTGTCCACCGTCACCGCACCGTCGAAAATTTCGTTGGGATGGACGAAGGTCGACAGCGAGCTGCGTAGCGACAGACCGTAGTAACCGACGCCCGAGTGGACATGCTGCGGGTCGGTGATCACGCCCTGGATCAGCATGACCGTCGGCAGCGCCGGATTCCGCTCCGCCAGATCGAAGGTTGCCAGCGCCACCGGCGGCAAATCCGCCGTCACCCGGGCCAAGCGCTCGGCGACTTTGAACTCAGCCAGTTGAATCGCCGTATGCGCATCGAGCTCGGCCAGCCCCTCGGCAATTTTAAAACTGATGACCAAGTGGCACAGCGTACTGAAACGCGACACCGCCGCGCCCGGCCCCGACATATCGAGGATCGCGCTGCGCTGCACCGTCGTGCCGGCGCGAATCGTCCCTTCGTAGGCCGCCGCCACGACCACCGCCATGCCCGACAACCGGTGCGTCCGCCCAGCGCCGACATCGGCGACCTCGCCCAACGCCCCGGCAAACACCTGCCCGCCGCCGGAAACTTTGTAGCGCGGCTCAACGATATCGCGAATGCCGGTGATCCGTGTCTTCTCTCCCGGCAACGCCACCGCCAAGGACACATCCTCAACCCGCGAGTCCTCGCGCACCAAAGCGAGCAGCTCGCCTTCATCGACGTCGAGCACACCGTCAGCGTACTGAAACCGATGGCTCAAACGAATCTGCCTAACCGGATATTCCGCGATCTCTAGTTTCATAGGTGCTCGATTTCATTCCGACAACGATTGGAACATTTGCAACCATTGGACGTCCGAATCCGTTCCGAACTCCTGACTACTGACTCCTCACTCCTGACTTCCCCTCCGAACTACGGCGCCCCGACAATCTTGCGAAAGTCCTGAATATAGGTCGTCAGATTGGCGCCCAACTTGGGATTGACTACATAGTCGGGCTTGACCTGAAACTCTTTGAACTTGCTCTTCACACCTTTCAAAGCGACGCCCTTGCCCAAGGTAGCGGCGAGAAAATTCTGCGCTTCGTCAGAAAGAACCCACTCGGCGAACAGCAGCGCCGCGTGCGGATGCGGCGCGTTTTTCATGACGAAGAAACCTTCCGGCTTGACGATGGCCGGCGCGAGAACCTTGAAGCCCAGCGGCGCGCCCTTCTCGCGGATCGCCGCCGAAGTTTCGCCGTTGATGGCGATGCCGATGGGATACTCGCCCGAGCTCACCACCTGAGTTGTCAGGGTGCCGCCGCGCCGGAAGCTCAAGTCTTGTTTCGCCAAGCGAGTCAGATAATTGACCGCCTTGTCCCGTCCCCAGGCCTCCTCAAGCGCCGCTAGGATAAAGCCCGCCTCGGGATCGAAAAGCATTTTGCCTTTCCACATTGGACTCAGTAACTCGTCGTAACTCTTCGGCGCCTGCTCGGGTTTCAACGACTGGGTGTTGTAGATCAACGCCGTGGTCAGCGAATACATGCTATGCCAATTGCCGGCGGGATCGAAGGTGCCGTCGAAGTAACGCGCCGCGCCGGGAATTTGATAGGCCTGCACCAGATTGGCGTTGAGCAACTGATAGCCGTAGCTCAAATCCACCTGCACGACGTCGACGGCATGCCGCCCGGCCCGCGCCTCGGTCAACGCCCGGTTGAGTATCCCCTCCCGCGGCGAAAAATAATGATTGAGCGCCATCGCCCGGTAGCGCGAATTATAAACCCGCGCCAACGGCAAAAACTCATCGATGGGCAACGTGCCGTAGTAAGCCAACTCGCCTTCGGCTTGCGCGCCTTTCAGCAGATGGGCGATGCGCTCGGGGGCCTTGAGCGATCTAATTTTCGCCGCCACTTCGGCGACGGTGGCGGCGCGGACAAGCGATGATGCGAGCGGGAAAAGAGAAGCCAATGAAACTACTAACGCAAAAAGCAATTTTGTCCCAAGTCGCATAGACCACTCCATCCTTATTCCTGCATAACGGCGCGAAGCTCCGAGCTCCGTTCTATAGAACGAACACCCGACGGTCAAATGATAGCGACTGTGCAGCTACGACGAGAAATCTTGCGCCGCGTTCCCGGCAGGCCGCTGAAAGAAACGGAACATGCATCGACTAGCCCCTGAGCCATCTCGAAGGGCCCAGCATGAACGGATTTTTCTCGGCTAATTCAATTTCCTCTCCGTTCGGCCTGAGCTTGTCGAAGGCCTCCGAGAGGTCTTTGCAGCAGCCTGCTGAGATTAACGAATCGGCGCGTTCCAAATCTTCAGCGCCGGAGTGTCATAGTAGTAGCCAAGCACATTGAGCGTCGCTGTATCGAGCAGCAAGTGTTCGCCGAAGCTCGCCGGCTGATCGATCCAGCGTGCGGCGAGCACCCGGAGGATATGGCCGTGGGCGAAGAGTGCGACGTCGCCATCGGCGGCGCGGACTTTGCCGAGCACGCGATCGGCGCGGGCGGCGACTTCTTGCGGCGTCTCGCCGCCTGGACAGCCATGGTGAAACACCGACCAACCCGGCCGTGCCGACTGAATCTGCTTGGTGGTGAGCCCTTCGTACTCGCCGTAGTTCCACTCGATCAAGTCGGGCTCGACCGCGGCGAACTTGCGGAGTCCCACCAGCTCGCAAGTATCGCGCGCCCGTTGCAGCGGGCTACTGAGAACGAGAGCGAACTGCTCACGCGCCAGTACCGGCTGCAATAGCTGCGCGGTCCGCCGCCCCTGCTCGGTCAGCGGCACATCGGTGACGCCGGTATGTTTGCCGGCGCGGCTCCACTCGGTCTCGCCGTGGCGGATCAGGAAGATTTTTTGCGCTGAGTTAGCCATGGGGGAAACAAAGAGGGCGGGTTTAAAACCCGCCCCTACGTCCGAATTTCTTCCTTTGCGTTCTCTGCGTACTTTGCGGTTAATCCCCCTCCTTCATCCTCCCCCGCGAACGGGGGAGGAAAGAGGTCGGACTCTGTGTTCTCTGTGGTGAGAAATTCTTCCCGACTATCTCCCCCCGACTTTCTCGTCGAGAAATCCCTTCCAATCGCCGGCGACTTTATCCTTCAGCTCGCGGCTATGGCCGCTCGACTTGGGGAACTTTTCGCGCCATTCGTAGGGCTTGGTCGCGTCGATGATGGCCCGCGAGTTAAAGCCTTTTTTGTCCACCGGGATGCGCGGGTCGAGCGGGCCGCTCCAGCAGCGGCGCAGGATTTCGATGGACTCCGCCGGATCCGAGCGTGAGCTGATCGCCCAGATCACTTCTTCGGTGTTGGTGATGTCGATGTCTTCGTCTACGACGATGACGTAGCGACCGAGATAGGCGCCCGAGCGGCACTGGCTGGCGATCATCGCCGCTTGGCGCGCGTGGCCGGGATAGCGCTGCTTGATCGCCAGCACGGTCATGAAACGGCCGCCCGATGGATGGGACCACACCGCTTGGACGTCAGGCACGCCGGCTTCGTCGAGCGCGTTCCAGATGAGAGCCGATAGCATCAAGGAGAAATGCAAATTGTCGCCGCTGGACGGTTTCAATAATGGAAAGCCGCACAGGATCGGATCGTTGCGGTGATAGACCGCCTTGACCCGGATCACCGGCACCGCCGGTTGATTGCTGGCGTAGTAACCGGTCCACTCGCCGAAGGGTCCTTCGGGCATGAAATCGTTGGGCGCCACTTCGCCTTCGATGGCGATCTCCGAGTCGGCCGGGATCGGCAAGCCGGTGAGCGGCCCCTCGACGATATCGTGCGGCTGGCCGAGGATGCCACCGGCATAAGCATATTCGTTCACGCGATACGGCACGTCCGTCGACGCGACCAGAAAATTAATCGGATGATGGCCGAAGGACACCGCGATCGGCAGCGGCTTGCCGTCGGCGTGAGATTTATCGCGATGCACCCGGCCATGCTTGCCCGGCGACATGTGCAAGCCCATGTGATCGCGGCCGTGCAGCATAATGCGGTAGGTGCCGACGTTGACCCAATTCTCTTCCGGATCGCGGGTGACGACCAAGTCGTCGGTGCCGATGTAACGGCCGCCGTCGAGCTCATGCCACTTGGGCACGGGAAATTTGAACAGATCGATGTCGGCGCCCTTTTGCACGTTGTCGAACAGCGGCGAGGTTTTAACCAAGCGCGGCTCGATGGGCTGAATCGACTTCACCCGCTTGCGCCACTGCTGCACGAAGTCGAAGGGCGCCAGCTTCGGGTCCATGCCCATGGTCAGCGCCAAGCGCTGCAACGACGACAATAGGTTAACCGCCACACGATGGCCGGCGGGATATTCTTTGATCTTATCGAAGACAATCGCCGGCCGGATCTTCGAGCGCTCGTTGATCAGTTCGGTCAAGGTCGACAACTCCAAGTTCCAATGAGCATCGTCGACGTTCATCAGCTGGCCGAGGTTGTCGACATCGTTTAACCAGGTTCTCAAGTCCGCCATGATTTCCTTTCACTCACTTCTAGAAAACTTTCGTTCGATCCGATCAAGTCGCTGAAGCCCCCTCCTGTCATCCTTCCCCGGCCGTTCGTCCTGAGCCTGTCGAAGGACGCGGGGGAGGAAATCCTGTCCTGAGTTCCATCGAAGGAACGTGGGGGTCGAACGATCGGAACTGCTGGAACGATTGGAACGAGTTTTTTTTTATTTCTTCCCCGCCGCCGGCACCGCCGGAATCGACATCGATCTGAGCGACACTTCCGGCTCCTCGCGATAATGGCCGAAGGCGCTGACGATCGGCGAATCGTTCACCGAGAACAGCAACGCCTCTTCGGTCTTCGACCGATTGACATGCTCGTGCCAGGCCCAGTTGGGCACGGCGAAGCAATCGTTCTTGGTCCACTCCATCGCCTTACCGTCGACGATCGTCGTGCCTTCGCCGCCGGCGACGAAGTACACCGCGCTCGAAGTATGGCGATGTTTTTTCGTGTGCTCGCCCGGCCGCAAGAGTTGAATCCAGCAGCTGAGCGTCGGCAGCGTCGGCCCGCCGGTCATCGGATTGATATATTCCAAAGCGACGCCGTCGTAGGGGCTACCGGCTTGATCGGCCAAACCGCGCAACTGCGGCTCGATCTCTTTCCAGGCGTAGCGCAGCGGCAGGTTTTCTTTCTGGGAATTTTCCCACGCCGGCCGCACCAGACCCGTGCGCCGTTGCAAGTGATCGCTCGCCTTGTCGCGCACCGCTTGCACCTTGTCGCCGGGATAGGGTTCGTAAAACGGCTGGTTGAGGCCGAGCATGAACGGCACGTCGAGGACATCGACCCACATGGCGGTCTCTTGGGTCGGGTTCTGATGATCGTGCCAGGTCCACTGCGGCGTCAGGATCAAGTCGTTGACTTCCATCGGACACTTCTCGCCGTTGACCACGGTAAAAACTTTGCCATCGCCCTTGGCGATGAAGCGCACCGCCGCCAACGTGTGGCGATGCGCCCAGGCGATCTCGCCAGCCTTGATCATCTGAATGCCCATCAGCAGCGTGTGCGTGGTCCCGCCCATAGGCACGCCGGGATTGTTGAACAGCAAACTGCGCCGCGCCGTGACGCTCTCCTCAAGCACATCGCAAGCCTCAGCGAGCTTTTCGCCGACTAACTTCCAAGGCCAAAGATAAGCCTCGCCGCGTGGCTGCGGTCCGCCGATGCAGGCAGCCAGCAAACCTTCGTACTGCCACTGGCCGGTGATAAATAATTGTTTCAGCTCGGCGTCGAACTGTTCGAGGCTTTTCTTCCCGTCAGAATTGGCCATCGTTCCTCCTTGGGTTCCAAGCGCTCTAGCGCCTTGCGTTAGAGCGACGAATCCCTTCATAGTAGAACCCATCGAAATAAATCTGCCAGGCCATCATCGATTCCTCCGCCGCGCGCAGCGCCGCTTGTTTCTCGGCATCGGTGGTCAAATATTTCTCGAGTAATTTAAGCGAGCCGTCGCCGTGGATCTGATCGACCGAATCATGCATCCACCAAAACTCGGTGTCGTCCTTGGACAAACCCAACTGGCGCGTCCAGTATTCGGACTGATAGTGGGAGAAGTTGCCGCAGGCGGGATTGTTGGTGCGCTCCAGCACCGACTTGGCGGCGAGGCCTTCATACCAAGTGCGATTTTTCGTCAGCGCTTCCCAACAGCGCATCGAGACAACGGTGGTCGGCAGCGGCGTGGCATTGACGATCTGATCGCGGCTCAAGCCCAGCGCCATGCCCATGCGCGCGAGAATCTCGAAGTGAGAATGGCCTTCCTGAGCTTCTTCCTCGTAGAGATTCTCCGTGACCACGAACTTGCGCACTTCGACATGGGGACAATTGCCGACGACGTAAGCCCAACACTGCCGGCTATGACGGGTGAAACTCGACCACTGTTCGATGAGCACCCGCGCCGACTCCTTGGTCAGATCGTTCTTGGAAAACCGCACCCATTCGAGCCGGTCGTTACAATCGGCGACGATCTTATCCATCGCCGCGGCAAAATCAGACTGCTGTGCCGTCATGCTAATTCCTATTCATCCTTCCGCCTTCATCCTTCAAACTTTTCAGAATCCCCGCAAATTCACGCCCAACCCTTCGCCCTCGGGCACGCTGAGCGTGCCGTTGGTGACGGCGAGACCGAAGAACGGATCGCCGGTGATCACTTCGAACTCGCCCAACTCGCAGAGCGGTGAGATGCCCGGCGTGCTCGCCGCCAAGTGCAGCGCCGCCGCGTCGCCGACCACGCTGCCGGCGGTGTTGGACAGCGCGCAGCGGATGCCGTTGGCTTCGCAGAGCTCGGCGATACGCCTGACTTCGCCGATGCTGCCGACCTTGGGAATGCCGGTGTTGATCGAATCGATCATGCGGTTTTTAATCAGCACCTGGGCGTCGGCGAAGTTGCGGCAGGATTGATCCGCTTCAATTTTAATCGGCGAATGCTTTTTCACTTCCCAGAGCGCGTCGAACTGATCCCGCGGCACCGGCTGCTCGAACACTTCGACGCCCAAATCGGCCAGCGCTTTGGCCAAGCGAATGGCGGTCTTGGCGTCGTAAGCTTCGTTGGCGTCGATCTTGATGAAGACATCGTCACCCACCGCTTTGCGCACCGCCGCCACTCGCGGCAAATCCTTGTCGATGCGGCCGCTGACTTTGAGTTTCAACGCCAAACCTTCGTCCGCCAGCGCCTTCGCTTCCGCCGCCATCGCCTCGGGATCGCCAACGCTGACCATTTTGATCACTTTGATCTCGCTGCGGCACTTGCCGCCGAGCAGCACCGACAACGGCATGTGATAGCTGCGCGCCAGGGCGTCGTACAGCGCCCCTTCCAAAGTCGACTTGGCCCGTGGATGGCCGGTGAGCGCATGATCCATTTGGGCGCGAATGCTGCCCAAGTCTTCCAGCTCGCGGCCCAGCGCCTTGGCCTTCAACACCGTCTCGATCACATGCGCCGCGGTCTCCGGCGTCTCACCCGAGCGCGAAAACAGATCGGCGTAGCCGTAGCCCTCGACGCCGCCGTTGGTCGTCACCGTGACCAGCAAACCGCGTGCGACCGTGAAATTATTAGTCGCCGTCACCAGCGGTTTGGTGTAGGGCATTTCGAGTTTCTTGCATTCAATTTTGTCGATCTTCATCGGCGGCTCCCAAAGTTGGCGCTGTTACTTCCTGATGCTTAACAAAAATCCGCCGCAGCCGCCACCGGTTGACTCACCGCGAAAGCGATTCATTTAAGGGAGCGCGGACATTCTTGTCCGCGACTATCTCAACGCGGGTTAGAAAACCCGCGCTCCTTTGTGAATCGGTCGAAAACTATATACTGGTCGCTCGGCAACCTTGCTTTAATCGGATTGTCAAAAATATACTCGCGGCATTTGGCCCAATGGCTTTCATTCCTAATCAACCTATCCCAGTAATCGTCTTGCCATAATCTCCCGCGTCGGCCCAAGCGCCGGTTGACCTCACGCGCTGTGAACCCCTTCCATCCTTTCAACACAGACTCGAGACGATACGGCGCCATAAGACGAAACAAGGCATGAACGTGGTTCGGCATAATTACAAAGCCATCCATCAGGTAGCGCTGGCCGTCGAAATGAAGCAATCCCTCGGCAACCACGCGAGCAGACACCGGATCGCGCAACACGCATGAGCCCGCGCCGGCGTCGAGCCATCGATCGATCGCCTCGGTAAAAGTCGCATGGAACTCGGCCTCGGATTCCGCGCTCCAAGGCAGCGGATGCAGGCGAAGCCATCCATCCCGCTGTTCTTTCCATTGGGCTAACTTGCCCCCGGGCAATGCATCGGCCAATCTCCAGGTAACGAAACAGTACACCTCTCCTTGTTGCCAATGGGGCAATCGATGTTCATGTTGCGCGATGGGGGAAAACGGATCGAGGAATTGATGGGCGGGCGGACTTTCTTGTCCCCCTATTTTGATTGGCGGGTTAGAAAACCCGCCCTCCTTTGGTCCGCGCATCGGCCACCAGTCTTCTCGTGTTCGTTCAAGTCCATGCTATAGTCGAAACTCCAAGTGGAAGAAAGTATTCGAAGTTCATGCGCGTCCTGCTCATCCAACCGCCGGTTGAAGATTTCTACGACACCGAGGTGCGCTTACAGCCCATCGGCCTGTGCTACTTGAAAGCGGCGGTTGCCAAGCATCTCCCCGAGGTCGAAGTAATCGTCAAAGACTTTCACGGCGGCGCCAGTCGCCAGACGGTGGCGATTCCCAAAGAGCTCCGTTACTTGCGCGACTACTACGGGGTCGCTGACAGGTCGCCGTTCTCGACCTTTCATCGCTACTATCATTTCGGCTGCTCTTTTGACGAAATCGAACAAGAAATCGCCGCGCTCAAACCGGATGTCGTCGGCATCTCGTCGCTATTCACGCCCTATTTTCGCGAGGCCTTAGAAGTCGCGGCGCGGGTAAAGAAAGCTTCGAATGCCATCGTCGTCATCGGCGGCTCCCACGCCTCGGCAGTGCCGGAGTCGCTGTTAGCATCGCCCCATGTCGACTACGTGATACGCGGCGAAGGTGAAAAGCCGTTGGTCGAATTTCTCCGCTGCCGGCAAAATCACCAAGCGGTCGAAGCGACCGCCAACCTGGCTTACAAACGCAACGGCGAATACGTCCTCAACCCCATCGAAGACAACTTTCCCATCGAAGAGCTGCCGAGCCCCGACCTGAGCGACTTCACGCCAGCGAGCTACAGCCTCGCCGGCAAGGCGCTGACCTTCATGATCACCTCGCGCAGTTGCCCGCACAAGTGTTCCTTCTGCTCGGTGCACACCACCTTCGGCACGGAGTTCCGCCGCCGTTCGTTGGAAAACGTCCTGGCGGAAATCGAACTGCGCTATCGCCAAGGCTACCGGGTCATCGACTTCGAGGACGACAACCTGACTTACTATAAGCAGACTTTCAAAGAGCTGTGCCGCCGTTTGATCGCGCGCTTTCCCGCGCGCGAGATGCAGTTCGTCGCCATGAACGGCATCAGCTACCTGAGCCTGGACGACGAGCTGCTCGATCTCATGATGCAGGCCGGCTTTTCGCATTTGAATTTAGCCCTGGTCAGCTCCGACAAAACCGTCCGCGAAACCACCAAGCGGCCGCACACGCTCGAAGCCTATCTGAAAGTCGTCGACAAAGCCTCGGCGTTGGGCTTCAAGATCGTCTCCTATCAAATCCTCGGCCTGCCCAACGAGTCGTTGGACAGCATGGTGCAGACTCTGGCGTTCAACGCCCGCCTGCCGGTGCTGCTCGGCGCCTCGCCATTTTATCAAATACCCAACTCGCCCATCGCCCGCGGCCTGGAATTGACCGAAAGCGATTTCATCAAGGCCCGGCTCACCGCGCTGGGGATCGAGGCGCAAGGTTTTAGCCGCGACGATGTTTATACGCTGTTCGTGACGACGCGCATCGTGAACTTCCTCAAGGGCTTGGCCGTCGATGGAGCGACAGATTTGCTAGAGCTCATGACCCGCAGCTGGTCCGACCCACGCACCCAAATCGGTTTTGATTTACTGAAGCAGCTGTCAGAAACTGGCCGCTGGTATTTCTCGACCGCCCAAGGGTTAGTAGAGAATCGGAAATTTCGCGGCGAGCTTCTCGCGCGCGTTCTAGCTGAGATCGGCACGATCCGCTGTCAAAATGGCGCGACGATTTCCGTGGATGAGTTAAGTCAAAGGCTGCTATTCCCTTTCCAGCCGCAAACGCTGCCGGGGAGCTCTGGGCACCGCCAAACAGACACATTGACACCGACCCATATCTTATGATACATATACCCATATGAAAACCACCGTAGAGATATCCGACAACCTCTTAGAAGAAGCAAAGCGCCTAGCTGCACGCGAGGGAAGCACGGTCAAAGCACTGATCGAACAAGGCTTGCGGCAGGTGATATCCGCAAAAAAGAAACCAGGGAGTTTTCGTCTAAGGAAGGCCACTTTCAAGGGCCAGGGACTTCAACCGGGAGTTTCGACGGCGACCTGGGAGCAAATCCGTGACCTGGCCTACGAAGGCCACGGCGGATGATCGCGCTCGACACGAACATCTTGGTCTACGCCCATCGTGAGGATTCGCCCTGGCACGAGGCCGCTTACAAAGTTATTGAACAACTATCGGAGAGCCGGGCGCCTTGGGCGATTCCATGGCCCTGCGTCCATGAATTTCTCGCCATCGTTACTCATCCACGCATCTACAATCCGTCGACTCCTCTCGCCGACGCCATAGATCAAGTAGCTAGTTGGATCGAGTCGCCGAGTCTAACCTTGATTCGGGAATCCGAAGGATATTGGCCGCACCTTAAAAGCACCCTCGAACAAGGCCGAATCTCCGGCCCTAAAGTACATGACGCCCGCATAGCGGCGATCTGCTTACTCCACGGTGTGCGAGAACTGTGGACCGCGGATCGCGACTTCAGCCGATTTCCCATGCTGACGACTCACAACCCGCTCGTGATGTCGTAATTTGCACTGACGACTTAACTAATTCCCCGCCGCCGGAATCGTCACCGCAAACACCGCGCCGTTGGTCGCCGGGACCACTGCGATATCCCCACCGTAGGCTGTGAGCAGCGCGCGCACGATCCCCAACCCCAACCCAGTACCGCCATCGTCCCGGTGTGTCGTGAAGAACGGCGTGAAAATGTTTTCCGCGTTGGCCGCTGAGATTCCCGCGCCGTTGTCGGCGACGCGGATGCTGAGTTGGCCGTCACTGTGCTGTATCGTGATTTCCACCTGACTCGCGCCGTTCTGCCGGCTGTTATCGAATAGATTACTCAACATGGTTTCGACGATCTCCCGCGGCACTCGTGCCCGCGCGGCGCTTGCTCCCGCTAGAGTTAGCGACAAACCGACGGCTTGGTAGCGCGCTCTTAACTGCTCAACCACCGGCGCAACTTCACACTCACCCACCGCCGCTTCCATAACATCGGCGCGCGCCATTTCCAGCAGCCGGTCCACCAACCGTTTGAGCCTTTCGCTATCCTGGCCGATGTTGCGCAGAAATTGGCCGCGCTTTTCCGCGCTCATGCCCTCGGCATGTTCTTCGAGCAACTCGATGGCGCCCTGGATCGCCGCCAAGGGGGTTTTGAATTCGTGGGAAACATGGGCCGCGAAGTTGCGGATGTACTCCGAACGATGCTCCAAATTGCGCGCCATCTCGGAAAAGCTCTGCGACAATAACGCCACCTCCTCGGTCACCGGCTTGGCCAAGGGCTCCAAGGCTTTTTTGTCGCCGCCGGCGAAGCGTTTGGTTTGTTCGATCAAGCCATGCAGCGGCCGGGCGATGGCGTAGGACGTGAAGACGACCAGAACGACGATCAAGAGCAGCACGATGGCCGCGGCCAAGGCGATTTTTTCCTGCTGGCTGTGCAGATGTTCGAGAATGCTACTCGGCGTGCGCGACAACAGCATGGCGCCGTACAAACGATCGCCGGCGACGATCGGATAGGCGACGAACACGCGCACGCCGGTGCCGCGGCTAAACGATGCCAACGGCGGTTGGGAGCGGCGAATCGTGCGCTGGCGGATCGTGCTCGCGTAGTGGCCCTGGAGCGCCAGCTGCACTTCGCTGATATGCGCCAGCGACTTGCCGATATCCTCGCGCCCACCGATGACGACGCCTTGCCAGTCGAGCAGTCGAATGCCGGCCAAGTTGGTGCGCTGGGCATCAAGCAACACCGGTGTCAGCCGCGCGCCGACTTCCTGGGCGACCTTATCGGCGGACTTTTCCGTCACCGCGGCGTCCGCCGGCCGCGAGCGGATGCGATAGCTGGATAACGCCAACTGCGGCTTGACCGGCCGGTAGTATTCATCCTGTCCACCGTCGCTGCGACTTTACCGCCATAATCGGCGACCGCGCCGTCGAGCTTGAGCAAAGTCTCGACTTCTCTTTTGTAAACCGCCGCGATCAGCGCCGCCTGAGCGATCAACTCGACCTCGGTCTGCTTAACCAACTCGCCTTCGTAAAATCGAAACACGTAGACGCCGCCGAGCGGAATGATCAGTACCGCCAAACTCACCGCGAGCAGAATCGTGCGCAGCTTGAAGCGCCAGGTTCGGGGCTTCGAGCTGCGATTAGGTTGTGTGTGGATAAGCGTCACCTTTGCGGCACTGAAAAGTTCGATTTCACCACGAACCCACAAAGGACAGGAAGGTTCCGGATAATTTGAACTCCGAACTTCGTGATCTTCGTGTACTTCGTGGTGTAAATTTCTTCACGTTAGACCTGAAGCAACCACACTTACGACTAACGGCATGCCCCCAACTTGTAACCCACTCCATGCACGGTCTCGACCAGCTCCTTGCAGCCGGCTTTGGCATACTTCGCCCGCAGATTGCGCATATGGCTGTCGATGGTGCGGTCGCTGACGCTGACTTGTCCGACGTAGGCCGCGTCCATCAAGCGATCGCGGGAAAACACCCGCTGCGGTTCTTGCAGCAAAGACTTGAGAATCGCGAACTCGGTCGCGGTCAACGCCACCGGCTTATCTTTCCAATAAGCGCCGTGACCGTAGAGATCGATGCGCACCGCGCCATGGGCGAGCTCCTTTACTTCGCCGCTCGGCGTCGGCCGTGCGCCGGCGCGTTTCAAGATCGCCTGCACGCGCGCGACCAATTCGCGCGGACTGAAAGGCTTACTGACATAGTCGTCGCCGCCGATTTCCAACCCCACCACACGGTCCACTTCATCGGTGCGTGACGATAAGAACAAAATCGGCACGTCGGAGCTCTTGCGAATCTCCCGGCACACCGCCAAGCCGTCCAGCTCCGGCATCGTGATATCCAAGACGATCAACGCCGGGTTGGACTTTTTGAACAGCGCCAAGGCCTTTTGCCCATCGCCGGCCTCGATCACTTCGAGGCCGGCTTTCTCCAGGGCGAACTGCACCACTTCGCGAATATGCCGGTCGTCGTCGACGACGAGAATCTGCTTGGCCATAATGTTACCGCCTAGGATAATGGCTCGCACGGAAAAACACCAATCACGCGCTGGGCGATGGCACCGCCGCCCGGCTGGCGAATTTTTCCGACCAGCGGATGCGCCCGGTCAACTGCATGACCACGAACAAGGTAAGAATCGAGCCGATGGTCACCGCCAGGCCGCTGAACCCCTTGAAGAAGAACGCGTAGGAGAACAGCACCAGATAGATCAGCTGGGCGATGCCCGCCTCCACGGCGGCGAAACGAATGCCCACCACCAAGCGCAGATAGCTGATCACCAGCGCCAGCGAGACGATGGAACAGATGACAAACGCGCTGTGGATGGAAATATGATCGACCAGGTAGGCGAGCAGCAGATGAAAGGCGAAAAACGCGCAGGCGAGGAAGAAATAGTTCATCGGATGGAGCTCGATGCCGCGCAGCGCCGCGATGATAAAAAGAATGAAGAAGAAAAACAGTAAAGATACCGGCGCGAAGTAGCTGATCCGGCCCGCCAGTGGACCCGGCTGCAATTTCTCCGGCATGATCATACCGATTTGAAATCCCGACAGGAGGTTTTTCGACTCCCAGAGTAGTTCGTAACCATTCTTGGTTTCCTTCTTTTGCGCCGGCGCCAAAGTGTTGTCGGGAAAATCGATGTCTTTAAAATTTGTCGTCATCTTGAGCTGAAAGTTGCGCACCTGCGAAACCTCGTCGCCAAAGTGGTAACGCCAGCTGTCCAACCCCTGAGAGCGGTACTTCACCGTCAGCACCGCGCTGCCACCGCGAGCGATGCGCGTCGTGCCGCGCAACGTCGATTTTTCATTGACGAAGGCCACCGGCACGCCGTCAATGGCGACGATCATCTCGTCGAAACTCGCCTGCGCCGTTGGCAAGGTAATGACGAAATCCACGGTCTCAACTTCAGTGCTGTTTTTCAGTTCGTAGTCCGCCGCGAAGACGACTTTGTACGTGCTGTACCATAGAAGCCCATTTTGCCGGTGTTCGAGATCGAGGGCGACGTTCAACTTACTGCCCTCCAACTCCACCGGCGCAGTCACATAATCTTTCTCCGTCCGCATGACGGTCTTGCCATTCTCCACCGCCTCGACCTTTCTCGTCACTTCCTTGGTCGTCGTCGCCTTGGGCGGCTTTTGCACATGGGGCGCGCCCCAGATCGACGCCACCCGCCCCTTGAGCGATTCATCGAAGGAATAGGTGCGCGAAA
Source organism: Syntrophobacter sp. SbD2 (assembly GCA_945889495.1). Lineage (GTDB taxonomy): Bacteria > Desulfobacterota > Binatia > UBA9968 > UBA9968 > DP-20. Next base: position 16,644 of record CAMDBU010000018.1, read on the forward strand.
AAATCGTCGTCCCCAGGATCGACCAGGCCACGGCGGTGAAACTGAAGATCACCGCGATGGCGACAATTTGTTTAGTCATAGAAATTCTCCTCTGCCCTTTTAAGATAGCCGGAGTTTAGCCACGCCCTATGCAGAGCGGTTGAAGCATCCGTGGTCATTGGCCGGAGTTCATGTGCAGAAGTTGTGCAGGGCCATGGGTCGGCGCGCGCGTTTGGACACGCGTTTGGATAAAGCTTGTCAAATTATTCGCCGTCGACTATAAATCCACCACGTGGTTCGACCTGCGAACCGATCAAAATTCAGGAGGCATTATGCGCAAATGGTTTACCGGCCTGCTCGCCGCGCTAGCGCTCGCCAGCGGATCGTCGACAGCCCAGGCCCAGCCCACTATCAAAATGATGATTCCGGCCAACCCCGGCGGCGGTTGGGATCAGACCGGGCGCAACTTGGCTCAAGCGCTGATCAGCGCCAAGCAAGCGGTCGCCGTGCAGTTTGAAAATCGTGGCGGCGCCGGCGGCACCATCGGCTTGGCGCAATTCGTCAACGCCGCCAAAGGCGATGCCACCGCGATGATGATCGGCGGCATGGTCATGGTCGGCGCGATCTATTTGGAAAACTCGCCGGTCAATTTGAGCATGGTCACGCCGCTGGCTCGACTCACCGGCGAATACGAAATCATCGTCGTGCCGTCGAACTCACCGCACAAAACCATGGCGGATCTGGTCAAAGCGTTTAAAGCCAATCCCGGGAGCGTCTCCTGGGGCGGCGGCTCCGCCGGCGGCACCGATCACATCCTCGCCGGCCTGATCGCCAAGGCCAACGGCGTCGAAGGCAACAAAGTTAATTACGTGCCGTTCAAAGGCGGCGGCGAAGCGATCGCCGCCATCGTCGGCGGCCATGTCACCGCCGGCGTGTCGGGCATCGGCGAGTTCGCCGAGCAGATCAAGGGCGGCCGCATGCGCGCCCTGGCGGTCTCGAGTCCGACCAAGATCGATGGCTTCCCAACGCTGAAGGAGCAAGGCATCGACGTCGAACTGGCCAACTGGCGCGGCGTCTTCGGCGCCCCCGGCATCAGCGCGGCGGAGCGCGATGGCTTGATCAAAAACCTGCGCGCCGCCACCGAATCGGCGTCCTGGAAAGAAACGTTAAAAAAGCTCGGCTGGTCGCCAATCTATTTGGCCGGCGACCCCTACAAGAAGTTCATCGACGAGGACACCAAGCGCGTCGCCGGCATCATCGATTCGTTAGGCATCAAGAATACCAAATAGCCGCACAACGATTTGTCCCGCCATCCGAGGTAGGGGCGAAAAATCTTTCGCCCCTACGGTCGCGGCACGATCGCACGATCCATGAAAGCCAAACCCGCGGAACTAACCCTATCCCTGGGCATCTTGGCCCTGGGCATCGCCACCGCCATCGGCACGGCTCAGTTACCCAGAGCCGGCGGCTACGCACGCATCGGCCCCAATGTCGCACCAGCGGTCATTGCCGGCGGCTTGATCCTTCTGGGAATTTGGCTGCTCTACGAAACTTTGAGCGGCGGCTGGCGCAATGCCGTCGCCGACGACCCGGCGGCGCGCGGCGAGCATCGCTTCACCCCCAGTGGATTTATTTGGGTCAGTCTCGGAGTCATCGCCCAGATCTTGTTGATCGATCGCGGCGGCTTTGTCCTGGCGCAAGCAGTGCTATTCACCGCGGTGGCGCGTGGCTTCGGCAGCGAGAAATTGCCGCGCGATTTCGCCATCGGCGTCATCCTCAGTCTGTCGATATTTTTGTTTTTCGTGAAATTCTTGAATGTCAATTTACCCGCCGGCTGGTTGAAACCGCTGCTCGGCGGCGCCGGCATCTGAGGTCATCATGGGTGAAACCTTCGGCCTACTGATGCACGGCTTCAGTATCGCACTGACGCCGCTCAATCTGCTCTGGGGTTTCATCGGCACCATGTTGGGCACCTTCATCGGCGTCCTGCCCGGCGTCGGCCCCGCGCTCACTGTCGCCATGCTCATGCCGCTGACGGTGAAACTCGATCCCACCGGCGCGCTGATCATGTTCGCCGGGATTTACTACGGCGCCATGTACGGCGGCTCGACGACGACGATCTTGCTCAACACGCCAGGCGAATCGGCCTCCATCGCCACCGCCTTGGAAGGCAACATGATGGCGAAAAACGGCCGCGCCGGCCCGGCGCTGGCCACCTGCGCCATCGGCTCCTTTGTCGCCGGCACTATCGCAACCATCTTAGTCACGCTGCTGGCGCCGCTGGTGGTCGAAGTCGCGCTCAAGTTCGGCCCGGCGGAATATTTCGCCCTGATGGTCTTCGCCTTCACCACCGTCGCCGCGGTCATCGGCAGCTCCACGGTGCGCGGTTTGACCAGTTTGTTTCTCGGCCTGTTGCTCGGCGTCGTCGGCATCGACAGCCAGACCGGCAAATCGCGCTTCGCCTTCGGTGTGCCCGAACTGCTCGACGGCATCGACGTGGTCGTCCTCGCCGTCGGTCTGTTCGCCGTCGGCGAAGCGCTCTACGTCGCCGCCTACGCCAGCCGGCTCGAAGAAAAGATGGAACAAATCAAAGGTTCATTATGGATGTCGAAGGAGGATTGGAAACGCTCCTGGCCCGCCTGGCTGCGCGCCACCGCCATCGGTTTTCCCTTCGGCTCAATCCCAGCCGGCGGCGCCGAGATTCCCACATTTCTTTCTTACGCAGTGGAAAAACGCTTGACGAAATATCCTGAGGAATTCGGCCATGGCGCCATCGAAGGCGTCGCCGGACCGGAAGCGGCCAACAACGCCTCGGTCACCGGCGCGCTGGTGCCGCTGCTGACCTTGGGAATACCGACCTCGGCCACCGCCGCGGTGCTACTCAGCGCGTTTCAAAACTACGGCATTTCACCCGGGCCGCTGCTGTTTCAAATGCAGCCGGATTTGGTCTGGGGTCTACTGGCGAGTTTGTATATCGGCAATGTCATGCTGCTGATTTTGAACTTGCCGCTGGTCGGCATGTGGGTGAAAGTGCTGAGCATCCCGCAACCGCTGCTTTACGCCGGCATTTTAGTCTTCGCCACCCTGGGCGCCTACAGCCTGCATCAATCGGTGGTGGATTTGATCACGCTCTACGTCTTCGGCTTGCTTGGTTTCGCCATGCGCCGCTGGGATATCCCGGTCGCGCCAGCGGTGATTGGCCTCATCCTCGGCCCGCTCGCCGAAACCCAAGCCCGCCGCGCCCTGGCGATCAGCCAAGGCGACGCCACGGTGTTTCTCACCCACCCGATCTCGGCGAGTATCTTAGCGCTGTCGTTTCTTTTGCTGGTCCTGCCATTGCTCTATCGACTGTTACGCCGAAGTTAACCAACGCATTGACCGAATCCGAAAACGATTGGAAGACATCATCGACCGTGCGTGGCTAAAATCGGGCCAGCGGCTCAAAAAGATTCAGCTACGAGGCGCGCGAAGAATCTACGAGCGGAGGCGTACTCCTGTACGTCGACGCGAGTAGATCGAGCGCAACGAAGTAGATGAGTCTTTTTCAGTCGCTGGCTACGGATTTTCCATGCCGATGGAAAACATTCTTTCGAGATCATGGCGAGAGTAGACGCGGAAGGCGATCAGCGTTTCCGAACTAGTAATGCCGGGCACGGCGCGAATCCGTTCGGTGACCACCTTAGCCAACTGATCGTTGTCGCTGGCGCGCACGATCGCCGCCAAGTCATAACGGCCGGCCACCGAATAAACTTCGGTGACGCCATCGAGATCGGCAAGCGTCTCGGCAACTTTGTTAGTTTTATCCCGTTCGGTGTTCAAGAGGACGATAGCAGACAGCATAGATGGTCTCCTTCTGGGCAAACACTAACCGACCCACCGCACCGACGTCAACGCCGCCTTGACCCAAACGGAATCCTTCTCTACTATCGTCGCCAACCGGAGGATAAAAATTGTGATCAAGTTTTTCCCCTTTGTGCTCTTTGCGTTCTTTGCGGCCATTCCCAATCTCCGAGCCCAAGAGAAGCTCACGGTCTCCTACAGCTCCATCGACGCACCGAGCGCCAACTGGTACATCGCCCAGGAAAAGGGCTTGTACAAGAAACATGGCCTCGACGTCGAATCGATCTTCATCCCGGCGTCCTCCACCAACGTCGCCGTGCTGGTCGCCGGGCAACTGAAATTCGGCAACGGCACCGGCGGCACCATCGCCAGCGCCGCGGTCAGCGGCGCGCCGCTGGTGGCGGTCGCCTGCTTCATGAACACGCTGCCCTACGAACTGGTGGTGCAAGACTCGATCAAAACCAAGGAGCAGTTGAAAGGCAAAAGCATCGGCATCAGCCGCATCGGCAGCTCGTCGGATGTCATCGCCAGGGTGTTTCTCCGCAATCTCGGCTTGGAGCCGGACAAGGACGTGGCGATTATCCAGGTCGGCGGCGCCGGCGAACGCGCCGCGGCCTTTCGCACCGGCCGCATCGCCGCCTTTCCCGCGCCGCCGGGAGTTTTGCATCTGAGCAAGGGCATGCCACAGCGGGTGTTGATCAGCAGCGCTGACTTTCAGAAGCCCTATCCGTTCCCCTACATCTGCGGCACAACGACGAAAGCTTACTTGGCCGCCAATCGAGCGACGGTAAAACGACTGACCATGGCGCTCAGCGAAGGGGCGCATTTCTTCAAGACGCGGAAAGAGGAGAGTAAACAGATCCTGGCCAAATACTCGCGCCAAAACGACCCCGCATACCTGGAAGCCGCCTGGGAAATCAACGCTAAACTATTTGATCGCGTCCCCTGGGTCACCCGCGAAGGCATGGACATTCAACTCAAAGACGCGCTGACCAAGAAACCCAGCTCGACCGTCAAAGTCGACGACATCGTCGACGACACCATCGTCGCGGAGCTGGAAAAGGAAGGTTTCTTCGACCGGCTATATAAGCCGTAGGAGTGTAGAGTTTCGGGTCTAGCGTCTTGAGTCTGGCGTCGCCCGTGCCGCGACGGTTTGAACGTTTTGAACAGCTTGATCGTTCTGAATGCGTTCAGCCTTAGCGCCACAACTGCTCGAAGAACCCCGACCGTTTGACCTCGTCGACATAGCGGTTGTCGTAGTACGCCGTCACCGGCGTCGCGGCGGCGGCTTTGGCGTCGACCAAATTGCTCGCGACCATCTGCTTGGTCATGGCCCGCAGCGCCGCTTCGGGCGTGAAGCCCTCTTTGGCGTAGTTCTCGGTGGCGAAGCGGTAAAGGTCCTCGGCGATGTCGGCTTCCTTCATCGGCATCCACTTGGCCATGATTTTCTTGGTGCCATCGCGGTTAGTTTGGATGTATTTGATCGATTCCGCCGTGAGCTTGATCACCCGGTGCACCATGTCACGGTCCTTCTCCGCCACCGCGCGGCGCGCGACGATGCCGTTGGTGATGAACTCGGTGAACTTGGTGAGATCGTTGGGCGAGTAAAGTTCGTTGTAGCCCTGTTTCTTCAACTGAAAGTTATAGGGCGGCGAAAACACCGCGCCGTCCACCGAGCCGCGCAGGAGCCCCGTGTACGCCTCCGGCTGCCCGCCCATCTGTAAGATCGTCACGTTCTTGATGCCATGGCCGTCCAGCGCCGTCTGCAAAGCGAAATGGGTCACGGTGCCCAAGCGGCTCACGCCGATCTTCCGACCCGCCATATCTTCCGGCCGTTTGATCTCCGGCTTGACCATGATCGATTGGGTGAAGCGCGGCACCATGGAGGTGATGTGAATGATGTCGCCGCCGCGCAAGATGTTGGATATGATCCCCGGTCCACCGGAGCCGGCGAAATCCGCCGCGCCCGACAACATCGACTGAAACAGCGCCGACGACGCGCCTATGAACACCGGATCGAAGTCGATGCCATACTTCTCCCCGATGCGCGCCTCCTTAGCGACAAACCAAGGCAAGCAGTTGACCCCGATGGGCGAGAACGGAAACGGAACTTTTCTGAGCGCCTGCCCCCAGGCGGGCGCCAGGCAATTGATTTGCAGAGCGATTAGGAAAATCGCGCAGCCAAACCTGCATTGCCAAGCCGGACGAGAAGTCGGAACCCGAAACGAGCGTTGCATCTCGAACCCTCCTTTACTTCACCGCATGATCGCTTTAGTACGCTTCAACCTCCACTGTCAATGCAGTCTCATCTGGTGAATAACGAACATGCTGCTATGACTTTGGCGCGATTCCGTTCATGGTTCGAGAACCTCACCACGAACGGAATTGCTATTTGGTGGGAACAAGCGCTCCCCGTTCGTCCTGAGGCTCTCGAAGGGCGAACGCCTATTGCGACGCGGTCGCTTTCGGCACGGAAAACGAGATTGCACCGTCTGCGCTAAATCCCCTTCAGCTCTTTCCTGAAAAACCCAAACGTCCGCGGCCACGATGCTGCCGCCGCATGCTCCCGATAACCCGGCGAACCGAAGTTGGCGAAGGCATGGGCCGCGTTGGCGTAGGAATAAAATTCATGGGCTTTGCCGAGCCGGGTCATTTCCGCATCGAGCTTACTCATATCCGCCGGTGAGGGATTTTTATCGTCCTCGCCGAAGTGGCCCATGATCGGGCAGTGAATCTGCGCCGTGCGCTCGAAGGGCGACGGCCCAACGCCCCAGGCGTGAAACGTATCGCCGCCGTAATACATGACGCCGGCTTTGATATCGGCGTTGACCGCCGACATCAGATATACCGCGCGCCCGCCCATGCAGAAACCGACAATGCCGATGCGCGCCGGGTCGACAGCGGGATGGGACTTGAGATGAGCCACGGTGGCATTGACGTCGGCGATCACGGTAGCGTCGGTCAAGCGCATGCGCCGGGTCGGCGCGTCGTCTTTACAGTCGGGCGGATCGCGGTGATACAAATCCGGCGCCGCGCCGACGAACCCTTCGCTGGCCACCAATCGCGCGAACTGGAGAAAGTCATCGACGCCCGTCTGGCCTTGAACGATGACGATGGCTGGAACTTTGGCCGAACTTTCCGGGGCGCTGACATAGGTGCGCATGTTCGCCCCGTCGACTTTAACGTTTTCCCAAGACGAACCCATGGTTCACCTCGTTTCAGTGAATTCTAGTTCCAATTCGAGACTTATCTCGAGCCCAGTAAATGTAGAGTACTTTGCCCTTGATCTTGTCAGCAGACACTGGAGCAAAAAACCGACTGTCGTAACTCATGTCGCGATTGTCGCCTATCATAAAATACCTATCTGCTGGCACCACAGTCGGAAGTAAGTTGTCGCCCGGTACATCTGAACTCGTGCCCTCAAATATTGCCCAATCTTTCTCCAGCAGCCGACCATTGATAAAGACTTTCTTCTGTTTAATTTCAATCGTTTCATCGGGCAAGCCAATCACACGTTTGACCATCATTTTGGACGGGTCATCGGGATAGATAAATACAACAACGTCGCCCCGTCGTGGCGTTGCAGACCGGTACGCTGTTAAATCGACGACGACATGATCGTCGATCTGGAGAATTGGAAGCATCGTACTGGATGGAATTCTGTACGCCTTTGTCGGCTTCGGAAAAACATATTCCATCAACGGAAGAACTAACAAAAGATGCAAGGCCGCGATGCCGGCATAGACATAGCCTCGGTTATACTTTCGAAGTTCATACATACGCAGCTTTTGGGCATGTATCCACGCGTCTACGATCACTGCGATCATGATTAGAACGTCAACGATAACGAGGACTAATATCCCAAGGGGACTGAACCCAAGTGGAGTTAATGAAATGATTAGAAAGGCGGCAAGTGCGAGAAGATAAATAATAATCGACCGTCGGGTTTGACCGTTGTACAGCTGTCCAAGGCCGGGGGCGCCAAAAGTCGCAAGTGCGGCAAGCCACGGCTTTCTAGGGTGTAGACAATCCGTTGCACTCATTTTTACTTCCCCAGCACTTTTTTCAACCGCTCGATGATCTCTGGCTTCTGCGCCATCATCTCTTTGGCCAACGCGTCCATCTCTTCACCGGGCGTGTATTCGGCGTCGAGTTTCTTGCTTTTCACCTCGTCAAGGAACGCGGTGTCCTTCAAGGTTTTCTGGAACGCTTCGCGCAGCGCCTTGATCTGCTCGGGACGGACGCCGGGCGGCGCCATGAACGGGCGCTGAAAGATTTCCGACGCGGTGATCAGCATCGCCAAGCGCCGGCCGACTTCCGGTGTCTTATGTTTGTCCATCAGCTCGCCCAGCGACGGCACATCGGGCAGGCGGCTATCGCGCTTGGCGCCCAGCTGAATCAGCGCGCGAACGAAACTTGTCTTGCGCCAGGTGTGAAACGGCTCGCGGCCGAAGAACGCGGTCAGGCTAAACGCCCGGCATTGGATCTCGCCGCGCTCCACCGCCAGGTCGATTTCGTTGCCGCCTTTGTAGCCGGCCACCAAGGTAAATTTCGCGCCGATGGTTTCTTCCAACAGTCGCGGCACCGTGTAGCCGGTGGTCCCGGTACCGGTGGCACCGCACTTGGGCGGCTCCTTGGCATTGCGCACGTCCTCGATGTTTTTAAACGGCGCGTCGCTGCGCATGTAGAGCAAGTCGGTGGTGCGCGACGCATTGCCGAGCCAGATGAACTTCGCCCAGTCGAATTTGATTTCCGGCCGGCCGACCAATTGGTCGATGTAAAGATTGGGATTGGGCGCAAGCAACGTCAGTCCGTCGGGCTTGGCGACGCTGTAAACGAAATTCGCCGCGACGATATGGCCCGCCCCGGTCATGTTCTGCACCAGAATATTCGGCGTGCCCGGAACATGCTTGGCCATATGCGTCGCCACCATGCGCGCATAGATGTCGTAGAGATCGCCGGTCTGACTGCCGGTGACGATGGTGATGGTCTTACCTTGGTAGAACGGGGTCTGAGCCGCGACGGGGGGAACTAACCCATTCGCAATGAACAACACAATTAGCAATTCCCTACGCATTCGATCTCCTCAAAAAAAATCCCCCAACCGCGCGCCCCACCGGGCGTATGCCATACGCCCCTACCTCGGATTTGCTGACTGAATTATTTTGAGTCCTTTGCGTTCTTTGCGGCCAACGATCCGAATCCGAAATCTCTTCCTATGTGAACTTTGTGCTCTTTGTGGTTAATTTCCGATTCCTGACTCATCCCCGCCCCTGAAACACCTCGCCTGCCCGCACGGTCCACTGGGCGGCGATGCGTTGCTTGTGCACGCGCTCGGCACCGACGGAGTCTTTCAGCGTGACCGGCTCGTCGACGATCTTGAGCACCGCGATATCCGCTTCGCGGCCGACTTCGAGGCTGCCGATGCGATCCTGCCAGCCAACCGCTTTCGCTGCGTCGACGGTGCAGCTGGCGATGATTTTTTCCAAGCTCAATCCCATGGGAATAAATTTGGTCAAGGTCGTCGGCAGATCGCCGACCGGACCGAAGCCCGGCTGTTTCAATTTGCCATGCAGATCCGAGCTGATGATGTCGGGAATAATTCCCTCGCCCATGGCCCGTTCCACGAGATTGAAATCGAAATGGCCGCCGGCATGGCCGACGTCGAAGATCACGCCGCGCTCCTTGGCCTTGCGCACCAGCGGCAAGAGCTGCCCTTTGTCGTCCAAGATCGACGGCTTCTGCGGCGTGTAGCAGTGGGTGATGATGTCACCGGGCCGCAGCGTATCGGCGATCTCGTCCATGCCGATGACCGTGCTACCGACATGCACCATGATCGGCGTCCCCGACGCCTCGCCGGCCTTGATCGCCAAGCGCAACGCCGCGCGGCTGTTTTCGCCGATGGATTTTTTATGCAAGCGGACTTTGATGCCAACGGCGATGTCGCGGTTGTCGATCACCGCTTGCGCCGAACCGTCGAGATCGGCGAAGCCCAAATTTAGCAGCTCGCCCGGCTCGTTGAACACGCCATGCTGCGCCAAGGCGACAAAGCCGATCATGCGCGTCTTCGAGCGCTCGTAGACTAGCTTGCGAAAGCCGAGCAAATTAACCGGCCCCGCCGAGCCCGCATCCATGGTCGTGGTCACGCCGGAGGCGAGACAGTCCGCATCGAGATCGCAGCCGTAAGGATTGACGCCCAGGTAACTATGGACGTGAAAGTCGATCAGCCCCGGCGTCACGTAGCAGCCGCTGGCGTCGATAACGCGCCCGACGTTCGTGCGCGGAAGATTCGCCTGAATCGCCGTCACCCGGTCGCCCTTGACGCCGACATCGAGCTTCTCGTTCGTCTTCGTGGCAGGATTCAGAACCGTGCCGCCGCTCAATAATAAATCGTATGTATCAGCCATAAGACAACCTCCCGACTATCAAACTAGCAACCCTCACCTTCGCCCGCTCCCGCTAGAGACTCCATCGCAATTCCCTCGGAGCCCTGCGACAAAGCTCAGGACAAGCTCCGGGAAAAATCTTTCCTACGTCGGCAACGAACACGAGCCACGATCACGAGCACGATTCTCTCAATCCACGTCCAGGCCGTAAAACTTCGCCGGATTATGGGTCAAAATTTTATCGATCACCTTGGGATCGATCTCACCGTTGTCTTTGAGCTTCGCCAAGGCGAGCAACTCGCTGGCGTTGTCGGCGTGGCCGTAGTCCGAACCGATCATCAAACAATTCTCCCCGGCATACTTGAGCACGTAAGGCAGGTCGTCGTCGGTCTGGCAGGCGACGAATAATTGATCGCTGCCGCTCAAGACATCGGGCCGCGCCTCTTTGCCTTCGAGCTTGGGGAATCGCAGATTCAAATCGTGAACCAAGTACGGCACCCACTGCGCCGCGACCTCAATGGCACCGACGCGCAGCTTGGGAAATTTCTCCATGACGCCGCTCAAGATCATCGAGTGAAAGCCGCCGATGACGATCAGCTTGGCAACCCGAAACGGCTCGGCGCCGAGCATGTCGTTGACCGTGAAGTTGCCGATACCGGAGTGAATGCCGATGGCCAGGTTCAAGCGGCTGGCCTCTTCGTAGAGCGGAAAGAAGTAAGGATCGTGCAAGGTATGATGGGTCTCGATGCCGCGGATGAACACCGCGCAGGCGCCGTTGCCCTTGGACCAGCGCAGTTCGTCCAACGCCGCGTCCATGGTCAACAGCGGCAGCTGCACCGCCCAGCGCATGCGCTTTTTGTCCTTGGACCAGATATCCGCCATCCAGCGGTTGTAGGATTTGCACAGCGCCAGCTCGATGCGCGGATTGTCGGTCACCGGCCGCAAGAACAACGTCGGATAGAGCACCTGAATGCCGGTGCCGATCTCGTCCATATGTTTCAAGCGCGAGTCGATGTTGGCCATCTCGCGCGACTCTTTGGAGGTATCCTGGCCAATGTTATCGCGCCCGCCGATCAAGCGCCCGCCGATGATCCAAAAATTACTCTTCTTACCGTTCGGCATGTCGACCGCGATCGGCACCGGCCGATACTTCTTATCCGCGCCCTCCAAATAGTCCCAAGTCTTCTCGCACTCGATCACATGGGCATCAGCATCGATACTTAACATCTGCGTCCTCCAATTATGTTTCTATCTGAATCCGAACTTTGCGCCTTTGCGCCCCTTCGACGTTGCTCAGGGCAGGCTTTGCGGGAGAATCCGTTTCCCATCTCATAGTCCGTAAAACGCCGACGGATTGTCCTGCAAAATTTTCTCGACCACCCGCGCATCCACCTTGCCGTCGGTGCGCAGCTTGCGCAGGGCTTCGATCTCGGCGGCGTTGTCGGCATGGCCGTAGTCGGTGCCGATGACCAGATTATCGTCGCCGGCGTAGCGCAACACTTGATCGAGATCGTCGTCGGTCTGGCAGGTGACGTAAATGCGATTTTCCTTCAGCACATTCTCCGGCCATGCCCGGCCGCGCCGGGCAAAGCGCCGCGACAGATCATGTAGCGCGTAGGGAATCCACTGGGCGCTCACTTCGATGATGCCTATTTTCAATTTAGGAAAGCGCTGCGGGATGGCGTGAAACACCAGCGAATGAAACGCACCGATCACCGCCAATTTGAACTTGGTGAAACCGGGATCGTCGGCGAAGAAATCATAGGTCGTAAACGCGCCGTTGGCCGAATGCACGCAGATCGGCAGATCCAGCGCGCTCGCCTGCTCGTACAAGGAAAAGAAGTACGGATCGCTCAAACTGCGCTCGCACTCCAAGCCGCGCATGTAGACGCCGCAGGCGCCGTTTTCCTTGCCGAATTTTAACTCTTCCGAAAGATGCTCGGTGCTCTGCAGCGGCGGCACCAACACCCAACGGAAACGGTCCGGCTGTTTCTTGATGATGTCGGCCATCCAGCGGTTATAGCTACGCGACACCGCCAGATCGACATCCGGCCGCCGGCTCACCGGGGTGATAAAAAAGGTCGGATAGATCACCTGAAAGTCGATACCCAGCTCGTCCATATGTTTGATCCGCGCCGACAGATCGCTCATCTCGCGCGACGCCACCGGCAAATCGCGCCCAACGTTGTTGCGCGGAATCACCCGGCCATCGACCATCCAATAGTCGAAGGCATCCTTGCCATTGGTCGCGCCGACAATCTTCGGCCGAAACGCTTTCTCCGAATCCAACATGTAATCCCAGGTCGACTCATTCTCGATCACATGGGCATCCGCATCGATAACTTTCATCTTTTACTCCGTAACCCTCTAATTTCCGTACTCTACCTAACTTACCTTACTTATGTTTGCGCAACATTTCTAATCCGAGCTTGGTCGTTCGATATTTCTGCTTCGAGCTACGCGGCTTGTCTGGGATGGTCATCTCGATCCACCCCGCCAACAAAACGGGTTTAAGAATCGCTTTCAAGAAGTGCTGGCGATGCTTGATCTTCGTAGCTGCTTGAAGCGCTTCACGAGTGCAAGGCTCTCGAGCCGCTTTCAACAGTGCCGCGACTTGTGCGGTCACTTGTGCGGTACTTGCTCGGTACTTGTGCGGTACTTGGTCCACTTGGGGGGTGACATGAGGGGTGACTTGGGGGGTACGCGGTCGGAAGGTTACTGTAAAGAAACCGTTGGCCTCGAACGTCGGTTCCGGACAGCCGGTTTTCTTTGCCTCCGCGCGCATGCGTCGTATCCCGGTTCCCGCTTTTTCGATGAACGATATCCGCTGCAGCAAGTCGGCGATGAGCGCATTGCGGCGGATACTTCTCGTGCCAAATTCGGCTTGGGTCAATCCCTTCGGCAACCCTCCTGGATTGCTGATTTCGATGCGATCGTCATAGATTTCCACGAATACATTCGCCCCGCCCTCGAAATAATCCCGGTGCATGACCGCATTCGTGATCGCCTCGCGCAGCGCCCGCATGGGATACTCGGGCACATCTTCGCGGCGCAATTTTTCGATGCGGTAGGCCGTTCTGGTGTTGCGCTCGATGAAGCGCAGGCTTTCCTCGATGTCACTGACCACGCCGCCGCGAAAGTCCTTACGATCCAAAACGTCGGCCTTGTCGCCACCTTTGGCGAGCAAACAGGTCACGTAAGCTTGAGGGAAGAAGGGGTACACATCCTTGGCGAAAAAAAGCACTCCTGCGTTGCGCATCACCAGCCGTCCGCCGGATCGCTCGGCCGCTTCGAGGTTCACCAGCACATCTTCCACCCGCCCTTTGCCGGTGATGCCGCTTTCCTCTAGCCACGCGTTGTATTTATCCCGATCAAAATCTTGCGGATAGCGGAATTTGGCGCAGACCGCTAAATCAAACCGGACCGAGCCTTCACTGCGGAAAAAATCGCGGATCTCATCCCGAGAAAGTTTCTGGCTCCCCGCGCCCTGGCGCCAGAAAAACCCCTCGCGGCATTGCACCGGTTTGCTCTCGCTCTCGCGGACATGAACCACCACGACTTTTCCCAGCGGCTCGACCAAAACTTTTACCGGCGGATCGCAATTGCGCGCCACGTCTTGGACCTTGGCGCGCAGATCGTTGCTGTCATGGACCCCAATCACTGTACCGTCGTCGCGAACTCCAAGAAGAATTTTACCACCCGCGCTATTGGCGAATGCCGCCAGCTCGCGCGCCAATGAGGGAGAGAACGACTCCTTGTACTCCAACATGGAGCCCTCGCCCTCATGGAGTAGAATATCAAGGTCCGCCGACTTCATGACTTTGGTAGACACGCAGGCGTTTCAATCAACTCCCCGCGACTACCCATCCCGCACCGTCTCATCCACCAGCTTGCCGTTCTCATAAGCAAAGCACTTGCCGCTCTGCGCCATTGGCAGTTCTGCGCACAACACGAACCCCGCGCCCAAGACATCCGGACCGGGCAAACGCTGGATCGCTTCCGCCGGCGCGCTTTCGGTAGCGATCGGCACGCGCGGTGAAAAGGTCACGACGCAGACGTTCGCATCGCGCACTTCCTCGGCGACGTAGCGCGAGAAAGTACGAATACCGTCTTTAGTCACCATATAAGTGCCGGCGCCGCCGGGCCGCACGCCGCCGCCGCCGTACAGGTTAATGATGTGGCCAGTCTTGCGCTTGGCCATATGCGGGATCGCGTGTTTGGTGCCGAAGAAGGTGCCATAGAGATTGGTCTTAACCACGCGGTCCCAGAATTCCAAAGGCATATCGGCGATCAGCGGCCAGCGTGGAATGTTCCAAGCGAAGTGAGGAACGATCGCCGCGTTGTTCATCATCACGTCGATCTGGCCGAAACGGCCGATGACTTGGTCGATTAGATTTGTAACGCTCTCTTCTTCGCGCATGTCGGCGGTCACCGCCATGGTTTCGGTCAACGCGCTCAGCTCGGTGGCGGTCTTCTGCGCCAACTCGGCGTTGAAGTCGGCGATCACCACCTTCGCCTTCTCTTTGGCGAACGTCGTCGCCGCATGCTTGCCAATCCCCTGGCCACCGCCGGTAATCACCACCACTTTGTTTTCCAACACGATCTACCTCCCAAACTACGACTGTATAATGAGCGAATATCGCAATCCCAGCACCGATTCAAACCGGGTTCTTCAGGCCTGCAGCGTTGAAACCCCGGAAGACCTCGCGCCAAGGTCGCAAAGATCGCAAAGTGACGGGCCGAGGCCCGTCATCCCGATGGGATGCGAGGGATATAAGAGAGATTTCTCCCTATGGTCGAAATGACAACACCTCCGAACTTGGCGTCCTTAGCGTGCTTGGCGCGAGGAATGTCCTAATCCAAGATCGACAACGCGCTCAGCGCTGCCCAGCATATAACCTGTCGATGAATCCGCTGTCGTCCAGTTTGCGGACAAAGCGCGCATCGACTAAGTCTTCCACCTTGAGCGCGGCGATTTTTGGATTCTGCTGCGCCATCAATCTTTGCGCGCTGCGCAGGCCTTCGACGGACGGATAGGGTTTACGATTGAGCGTCGATAAAAGGTCCTGATAGCCCTCTTCGGCCGCCACCGGATCGTTGATGCGCAGATGCTTCATCATGATGCGCAGCGTCGCCGGTTTGTTTGCCGCGACCTGAATAAACGCCAAACCCTCGGTCAGCGCCGTGACGGTTTTGTCCAATGTCGGCGTTTGCTGGTCGAGATAAGCGCGGGTCACGCCGACACCGAGGCCGGGAAAGCTGGCGTTGGTCTTGGCCAAATCGACCAACTGAGAAAATCCTTTGCCGATGAGCCGCCGGCTGAGCGGCGGATCGAGCACCGCGGCGTCGATGCGGCCGGCGTCGAGAGCTTGGCCGATGACCACCGGATCGCCGATCGGCAAAAACGAAATGTTGTCGCGCTTGGGCTCCAAGCCCAATTGCTCCAACCCGAGCATAGCGTACATCCAGGTGCTGCCGACGATGCTTTGCACGCCGAAGCGCTTGCCGCGCAGGTCGGCGGCGGATTTGATCTGCGGATTGGCGACCAACTTCCAACCGACCCGGCTTGAAATGGAAGTCAGCATCTTCACATCGACGCCCTGGGCCGCCGCGCCAAGCACCGACACGCCGGAAGTAAACGCCATCTGAATCTCGCCGGTCACCAGGCTCGCGACTAATGTCGAGCCGCCGCGAATCAGAATCAGCTGCGCATCGATGCCCTGCTTGGCGAACAGCCCCTGCTCCTGCGCCGCCCAGATGCTCAGCATGCTGCTGCTCACCGACGCCGCGCCGATATTGACCCGCACAGCCGCCGCGCCGGCTGGAATCGTTGGCGAAATCAGCAGCAAGATGAAAAACGCTAGCGCAGGCACCGTGGGCTTTCCGAATCCCCAATCGGCAATCCAAAATCTAAAATCCAAAATCGCCCCCACTACTCCCCCATCACCTTGCGCAACAGCCCAAGCACCTCCGCCGGCTGGTTCATCACGTCCTTGGCCAGCGCTTCGAGCTCGTCGCCGTGAATCAGATCGGCTTCGAGATTTTGCTTCTTCACTTCGGCGAGCAGTTCCGGACTGGTAAGCGCTTTGGCGTAGGCGTTGCGCAGCGTTTTGACCTGCTCCGCGGGTATCCCTGGCGTTGCGAACATGGGCGCAGTACCGAATTCCCCCGAGCCCGACATGACCGCGACCAAGCGGCGGTGGATGTCGCTGGTTTTGTATTGATCCATCAGTTCGGTGAACAGCGGCGTGTCGGGCAGCCGCGGATCGCGCTTTTTGCCGCCTTGCACCAAGACCCGTACTTGGTTTTTACTACGCCAGGTGTGGAACGGTTCGCGGCCAAAAAATACTTGGATGGTGAACGCGCGGCACTGCACCTCGCCGCGTTCCACCGCCAGTTCAATATCGGCGCCGCCTTGATAGCCGGTGACCAGTTGAAACTTGGCACCCATGGTCAGCTCCAGCAGCTTGGGATAAAAATAACCGGTGTTGCCGGTGCCGGTGACACCGCACTTGGGCGGCTCCTTGGCCTTGATGACGTCGGCCATGGTTTTGTACGGCGCCGCGGCCCACATGTAGAGCAGCGAGCTGGTCGGCGTGGTGCTGCCGATCCAGGTGAACTTGGCCCAGTCGAATTTCGCTTCCGGCTTTTTTTGCAGCTGCTCAAAGTAGAGCGCCGCGTTGATCACGCCGACGCTCAAGCCATCGGGCTTGGCCACCCCGTAAATATAATTGGCCGCGGTCATCGAACCGGCGCCCGGCATGATCTGCACCACGGTGGCCGGATTGCCGGGAATATGTTTGGTCAACTGCGGCGCGATCATGCGCGCCCAAATATCATGGGAGCTGCCCGCCGGATAACCGACGATGACGCGAATCGTCTTGCCTTGGAAATACGGCGTCTGCGCCGCCGCCGCCACGGCCCAAAGCAGCGCCGCCAGTGCCAATAAACAAACCTTTCTCATCTTTCCTCCGCCAATCGATCCGTTGCCCAAGCTAACCATAGGGTGAATTGAAACTGCCGGTCAAGTGTCGATAGCATAGTGCACGACGGTTTCGAACCTACCAAGTCGAGCTAGGAATCCGCTACCGACAATGATAATTCGGTGATAACGAATTTACGGAGGCGCATATATGTCCACGGAAAAACTCGCGGTGCTCAATCCAGTCGGCTACCCGCCCAAAATCACGGCCAAACAATTGGCGCCGCGCCTCGACAGCCTGGACGGCAAGACGGTTTACCTGGTCGATCCGCGCTTCGACGATTCGGGATTGTTTCTGCGCCAGCTGCAAAGCTGGTTCGCCGACAACATGCCGTCGGTGAAGACCAAGTTCATCGAGATGAACAACGTCTACACCAAGGACGATCCGGTTACTTGGGAAAAGATCAAAGCCGACGGCGACGCCGCCATCGTCGGTGTCGGTCATTGAAGCACCTGTGCGCCGGCGGTCGCCGCGCATGCAATGACCCTCGATAACAAGTACGGCGTGCCCACCGTGGCGCTGCATACTCATGTGTTCGAAAAAGTCGTCGAGTCGGTGAACCGCGTCCACGGCATGCCGCGGGCGCCGCGCGCCTTCGTGCCCCAGCCGGTGATGGGCAAGACCGCGGCGCAGCTGCGCGCTTACATCGAAGGCAAGGACCCGATCACCGGCCGGCCGGTGATGCAGGAAGTCATCGAAGGCTTGACCCAGCCCATCGACGACGCCGAGATTCTCAACGAGAAATTGGCCTACGCTGCCACGCCGCGCCTGGTCGATGCCGACAGCGAAGACAACTTGCAGCAAATGTTTCTCGATAAAAATTGGACCGACAAGCTGCCGATCGTTTTGCCGACCGAAAAGCGCGTCAAGGAAATGCTCGCCCACACCAGCCACAAGCCCGACGAAGTGGTCGGCCATATGCGTTCGACCCATTTTCGCG
Source organism: Syntrophobacter sp. SbD2 (assembly GCA_945889495.1). Taxonomy (GTDB): domain Bacteria; phylum Desulfobacterota; class Binatia; order UBA9968; family UBA9968; genus DP-20. The sequence goes on from CAMDBU010000018.1 coordinate 34,772, forward strand.
ACTACTGGGAATACACCGTGGAAAAAGTCGCGGTCAATGCGGTGATGGCCGGCGCCCGGCCGGAATATTTTCCGGTGATCCTGGCGCTGGCGTCCACTGGCGTCACCGCCCGCGGCAGCACGTCGAGCTCGGCGGCGGCCATGGTGGTGGTCAACGGACCGATCCGAAACGAAATCAAGATGAACAGCGGCACCGGCGCCATGGGACCGTTCAACCATGCCAACGCGACCATCGGCCGCGCCTACGGATTGCTATCGCAAAACGGCCAAGGCAGCTCGGTGCCCGGCGTGACTTACATGGGTTCGCAAGGCAACAACTACGCCTACAACAACGTGACGTTTGCGGAGAACGAAGAGCGCAGCCCGTGGACGCCGTTCCACGTCGAGCAAGGTTTCAAACCGACCGACAGCACGGTCAGCGTCTTCACCGGCTGCCGGTCGACGGCGTTTACCCTCGGCGTGCGCGAGACTTATTGGCGCGAGCATGTGCGCAGCATGCTGCGCGGCTTGGACGCCCACAGCCAGCCGACTTTCCTGCTCGATCCGATCACCGCGCGCCAGTTCATCGACCGCGGCGGCTTCGATACTAAAGAAAAGTTGATCGAGTGGGCCTACGAAAACTCGCTGATGGCAGCGAAAGAATACTGGGATTATCAACTGATCCAGAACTACATCCTGCCACGCGCCACCTTCGGCGAAGAACCCTACGCGTCGAAGTTGAAAGCCGCCCCGGATGAAATGGTCCATATTTTCAAAGCCAAAGAAATCCACGTCATCGTCGTCGGCGGCGAGACCAATGGTTATTGGCGCATCATGGATTGTAACTATCAGAAGACAGTGTCGGTGGATAAATGGCGCTGAACTCGTGGCTCGTGTTCGTGATTCGTGTTCGGTCGAGCACGAGCACGAGCCACGAGCACGATTCGCGGGCATTGAACCGGTAAAGAGCATAACATCATGGCAAACTACGACATCATCATCATCGGCTCCGGCCTCGCCGGCCTTACCGCAGGTTTATTTTCCGCGCGCCAGGGACTCTCGACCTGCGTTTTCGAGTCGAACATCCCCGGCGGCCATTTGATCAGCATCGAGAAGATCGAAGACTTTCCCGGTTTTCCCGACGGCGTTTCGGGCTATGAGATCTGTCCCAACTTGCAGCGCCAGGCGTCGGACCATGGCGCGGAGTTTGAGCGCGCCGAAGTTGTGCGATTAGAAGCGCGGGACAAACTCTGGTCGGTGGTGACCGAGGAAGAAAACTATCATGCCAAGGCGGTCATCGTCGCCACCGGCTCGACGCTCAAGCACCTCGGTGTCCCGGGAGAAGAAAAACTCATGGGCCGCGGCGTCAGCCACTGCGCCAGCTGCGACGGGCCGATGTACAACGAACAAACCGTCGGCGTCGTCGGTGGCGGCGACTCGGCGCTGCAAGAAGCGCTGACGCTGACCAACTACGCGGAAAAGGTATTGCTGTTTCATCAAGGCGATGGGTTCAGCGCCCAGCAAACCTATTTGCAACGAGTGCTCGACAACCCGAAGATCGCGCCACGCTACCAAACCGTCATCGAAGAAGTCCTCGGCGACGAAGTCGTCACCGGCGTGCGTACGCGCGATTTGCGGTCCGGCGAAACTTCGCAGGTCGATCTCACCGGCCTATTCATCTACGTTGGCTTGCAGCCAAATACGTCGCTCTTTGGTAATCTCATCAAGCTCAGCGAAGCCGGCCATGCCCCAACCGACAACTGGATGAAGACCACGCGCGAAGGCCTCTACGCCATCGGCGATATCCGCCAAGACTCGGCGCGCCAGGCGATCACCTCCGCCGGCGACGGCGCCACCGCCGCGATCGCGGCATGCCGTTACATCAAGGAAACTTTTCGCTAGGGCGCTGGGTGATAAACTTGAATGAGGAACGGCGTTGCACTATTCCGTCATTCCCGTGAAAACGGGAATCCAGTCTTAGTCGTTACGTTATTTGCACAACCTGGATTCCCGCCTACGCGGGAATGACATGCACGACAGAATGCTTCTCGATTCGAGACTTTGGAGCGCAAAGAAATGCTATGAATAAAAAAATCCCTGTCTTTGCGCTTGGCGCTTTGCTCTTTGCGCTTTGCTTCCGTGCCGAGGCGCAGCAGCCAACGAAAATTCCCCGGATAGGATACCTAGGCGGCAGGGCCCTGGCCCGCATCGAGGCATTCCGTCAAGGCTTGCGCGAGCTTGGCTACGTGGAGGGGAAAAATATCATCATTGAGCGGCGAGATGCGGAGGGGAAAGAGGAACGGCAACGCGCCCTGGCAGCCGACCTAGTCCGTCTCAAGGTAGATGTCATCGTCACGGGCGGTGCGACTTCGACACGTGCCGCCAAGGAAGCAACGGTTACGATTCCGATTGTGATGACGCAGGATCCTGATCCAATTGGCAATGGGTTCATCGCCAGCCTGGCGCGACCGGGCGGCAACATCACTGGATTGTCAAACCTTAACCGGGAGCTAAGCGGAAAACGACTGGAGCTACTGAAAGAGACAGTTCCCAAAATGACGCGCGTGGCCGTCTTCGGTACTTCGACCTTCCCGGGCACCGCAGAAAATTTAAAAGAGACGGAACGCGCCGCAGGGGCATTGAAAGTGAAGCTACAATTCCTGAACATTCTAGGCCCGATGGATATTGAGAGCGCGTTTCGAGCCGCGAGCAAAGGGCTCGCTGAGGGGGTCCTCGTGCTGGGGGGTGGTGTGCTCACCAATCTGCAAACACAGATTATCGAACTTGCGGCAAAGAGCCAGCTCCCGGCGATATACCACATCCGAGAATCCGTGGAAGCCGGGGGACTCATGTCCTACGGCACGAGTGTTACCGACTTGGACCGGCGCGCCGCCACGTATGTGGACAAGATCCTAAAAGGCCGGACGCCCGCCGACCTACCCGTCGAGCAGCCAATAAAGTTTGAGTTCATCGTCAATCTAAAGACCGCCAAGCAGATCGGCCTAACGATCCCGCCCAACGTGCTGGTGCGGGCGGACCGGGTGATTCGGTGAAAAACTGCAAAGCGCATAGGGCTAAGAATAATGGTAAAGAAACGGGTGAAAACTGATGAGAAAGAAAATCTTTGTCTTTGTTCTGAGCGCTATTTTCTGGGCTCTTAATTGTCCATCCGAGGCGCAGCAGCCGACAAAGGTGTACCGCATCGGCATGCTGGCAACCGGCTCCGCCTCAACCCACAAGAGCCGAATCGATGCTTTCCGGCAAGGGCTGCAAGAGCTGGGCTACATCGAGGGGAAAAACGTTGTGCTTGAACTCCGCTATGCCGAGGGTAAGCGGGAACGATACGCCGAGCTCGCCGCCGAGATAGTGCGGTTAAAACCTGACGTCATAGTCGTCGGTAGCGTTAGTTTCACGGCGGCCGCAAAGCAAGCGACTAGAACGATTCCGATTGTCGTAGGCGGCGCCGGCGATTTGGTTGGGAGCGGGCTGGTCGCCAGCCTTGCTCGCCCGGGAGGAAATGTCACTGGCTCCACCGATATTGGCCCGGACCTCAGTGGCAAGCGGCTGGAGCTTCTTAAAGAAGCCGTGCCAAAGACGCGACGGGTTGCGGTGCTTTGGGGCGATGTTGCGGGCTCTACTGATGTAGAGGAGATCAAACAAACAGAAATTGCCGCTCGGGCGTTCGGAATAAACCTTCAGGTTGTGTCTGCCCAAGCGCCGGATCGTTTTCAAGATGCTTTCGCCGCAATCACGAAGGGACGCGCCGATGTTCTGGTCATCCTCCAGGGCAGCTTCACCATCTTTCATAGTAAACAGCTCCTGGAACTGGCAGCTAAGAATAGGTTGCCAACAATGTGCGAGGGGTCGAATTTTATCGAAGCGGGCTGTCTGATATCGTACGGACCCGACCAAATTTACCAGTGGCATCGTGCGGCCACGTTCGTCGACAAGATCTTCAAGGGTAGGACGCCGGCTGACCTGCCCGTCGAGCAGCCGATGAAGTTCGAGCTTATCATCAATCTGAAAACGGCCAAGCAAATAGGCCTGACGATTCCGCCCAACGTGCTGGTGCGGGCGGATAAAGTGATTCGGTAATAGAACGCCAAGCGCATAGAGCTAAGAGCAATTGGAAAGAAACGGAGAAAACTCATGAGAAAGAAAATCTTTGTCTTTGCTCTAAGCGCGTTGCTTTTGGCGCTTAGCTTTCCCATCGAGGCGCAGCAACCGACGAAAGTTTTCCGGATCGGCTCGCTGGCTTCCGGTTCCGCCTCAACCCACAAAAGCCGGATCGATGCTTTGCGGCAAGGTCTGCACGAGCTGGGCTACGTCGAGGGGAAAAACGTTGTGCTGGAAGTCCGCTATGCGGAGGGCAAGCGCGAGAGATTCGCCGATCTCGCCGTCGAGATGGTGCGGCTAAAACCTGATGTCATTGTCGTCGGAAGCGTTGGTTTCACGGCGGCCGCCAAGCAAGCGACCAGCACGATACCCATCGTCGTGGGCGGCGCCGGCGATCTGGTTGGGACCGGGGTCGTTGCCAGCCTGGCTCGCCCGGGAGGAAACGTCACTGGCTCCACCGACATTTCCCCGGACCTCAGCGGCAAGCGGCTGGAGCTTCTAAAGGAAGCCATTCCAAAGGCACGACGGGTGGCGGTGCTTTGGTACGATTTTGCGGGTTCGTCCGACGCAGACGAGGTCAAACAAACAGAAATTGCCGCTCGGGCGCTCGGAATAAATCTTCAAGTTGTGTCTGCCCAAGCGCCGGATCGTTTTCAAGATGCTTTTACCGCAATCAAGAAGGGCAACGCCGATGCTCTGGTCATCCTCCAGGGCAGCTTCACTAACTTTCATAGTAAACAACTCATCGAGCTGGCGGCCAAGAATAAGTTGCCATTAATGTGCGAGGGGTCGAATTTTATCGAAGCGGGTTGTCTCATGGCGTACGGACCCAACCAAATTTACGGGTGGCATCGCGCGGCAACCTTCGTCGACAAAATCCTCAAGGGTAGGACGCCTGCCGACCTTCCGGTGGAGCAACCGATGAAGTTCGAATTGATCATCAATCTCAAGACCGCCAAGCAGATCGGCCTAACGATCCCACCCAATCTGCTGGCGCGGGCGGCCCGGGTCATTCGCTGAAGCAGAACCGGTAATGGCAGGGATGAAAAAGCAACGCAGCAGTGGACAAGCCCTCACGCCGCTTCGTCGCTTGACTGTTAGCGCGCGACGGGCACGCGCACATGTTTGGTGATCCGACTTTTCGCCGCAGCGATCTGACGTATGCTTTTGAAAACCACAGCGCGATGGTAACGCTCGCCGCACTTGTTACACACCCACGCCGGCACGTTCTCGATGATCACTAACTCGTCCTTGTGCCTGAAGTATTCCCGGCCACGCTTCGCCGCTAGGTGACCGGTGCAGCACCGCGTGCAAATCTCACCGGTTAAGTCAGCCACTTTTTTAGCTTTCATACGCAGTAATAATAACCACAAGTTGACGGGTTTGAAATAGTTGCACAACCGCGGTCAGCCTCCATTGGAATTTCGTTTGCAAGACGCAACCTTTTCGATCAGGTTGATGGAACGTGTTGACACTCCGGTTCCCGGTCATTCACCTGCGCGCGGGAACGACGTGCTACGCGCAAAATTTTGACGAGTGTAAGACTTGCGGTGCGGAAAGACTCTATGGATAAAAAAATCTTTGTCTTTGCTCTTGGCGCTCTGCTCTTTGCGGTTAGCTTGACCGCCGAGGCACAGCAGGCAACGAAAATTGCACGGATAGGATTCCTAAGTACAACCTCTCTCACCGCTGTCTCGGCGCGCATCGAAGCGTTCCGCCAGGGCCTGCGCGACCTTGGATATGTGGAGGGGAAGAACATTGTCTTTGAGTGGCGATCTGCAGAGGGAAAGGCTGATCTCCTCCAGGAACTTGCGGCTGAGCTGGTTCGTCTCAACGTGGACATCATTGTCACGGCCGGCGCGGGGGACACGAAGGTCGCGAAGAACGCTACTAACACGATTCCCATTGTCATGGCGCAGGATGGCGATCCTGTTGCCAGCGGGTTCGTCGCCAGTCTGGCGCGCCCAGGACGAAATATCACTGGATTGTCCACGCTCGCGCCGGAGCTCAGCGGAAAACAATTGGACCTTCTGAAGGAGGTCATCCCTAAACTCACCCGCGTGGCCGTGTTCGCGACTTCGACCCGAGTAGGCAATGCGCAATCGTTAAAAGAGATCGAACTCGCCGCCGGCGCGTTCAAGGCGAAGGTTCAATACTTAGACCTTCTAGCTCCCAAGGATATAGAGACTGCATTCCGAGAGGCGCGCAAAGGCCGTAGTGAGGCACTCCTCGTGCTGCAGAGCCCCGTCTTTTTTGCTCAGCGAAAACAGATTGCGGACCTTGCGATAAAGAGCCAGCTCCCAGCGATATACCCACAAACGGAATATCCGGAAGCCGGTGGCCTCATGTGCTATGGCGCAAATACACCCGACTTATTCCGCCGCGCCGCTACCTATGTGGACAAGATCCTAAAAGGTCGGACGCCCGCCGATCTCCCCGTCGAGCAGCCGGTGAAGTTCGAGTTCATCGTCAATCTGAAAGCCGCCAAGGCGATCGGCCTGACCATTCCGCCGAACGTGCTGGTGCGGGCGGACCGGGTCATAAAGTAATTTTGGATTTTGGTCCGCGGGGCCGCTTGCCGATTTTGGATTAGAGGAGGACGGCGGATGCATGTATTTTCTCCGAAGCAGGTTTCCGATCTCCGTTCCGACAATCTAAAATCCAAAATCCAAAATCTAAAATGGGTGGGGCTTTCAGTCCTCGCGTTCGTGCTTGGGGTAGGCGGGGCGCTGGCCCACGCCCAACCCAACTTCTTCCAAGGCAAAACCATCCGCGTCATCCGCGGCGGCCAGGCCGGGGATCTTTTCGACCTCTGGACGCGCCACATGGCGACTTATTTCGGCAAATACATTCCCGGTCATCCGAGCGTCATGGTGCAAAACATGCCCGGCGCCGGCTCTGTGATCGCGGCCAACTACGTCTATCGTCATGCCAAACCCGATGGGCTGACGATTGGCTCGCTCAGCCCCGGCATTTACATGGATCAGCTGGTCGGCCGCAAGGAAGTGCAATACGACTGGTCCAAGTTCACCTGGATCGGCACGCCGGAGCAGATCGAAGCGGTAGTGATTTTTCGCGGCGACAGTCCGGTCAAAACCATCGACGACTTGCGCAAGGCGGCGGAGCCACCGCGCTGCGGCTCGACCGGCACCGGCTCGACCACCTATCACATTCCCAAACTGATCGAGGAGCTGTTCAGCGCCAAGATCACCGTCATCACCGGCTATCAAGGCGCCGGCGACATCGACGTCGCTTTAGAGCGCGGCGAGTTGCAGTGCCGGCTGATCACCATATCCGCCTTCTTCGGCCGCGAGCCACATATGAGTTGGTTCAAAAGGGGTTTTGTCCGCGCCTTTGTCCAGACCGGTCGCAAACGCGACCCGCTGCTGCCCGACACGCTGACGCTCTACGAACTGCTGGAGCGCTATAAAAATCGCGAAGCGGACCGCCGCCTGGCGACCTTGGTCACCGCGCCCAATGAATTTGGCCGCCCCTGGGTGGCACCGCCTGGGCTACCGCCGGAGCGCGCCAAAATACTGCGTGACGGCTGGCTCAGCACGATGAAAGATCCCGAGCTCCTCGCCGAAGCGAAGAAACGCGGCTGGCCGGTGGAAGCGGTGGGCGGAGAGGAATTGGCAAAGTTAGCCAAGGAAGTGATCGCCCAGCCGCCGGAAGTGGTCGCTAGACTGAAAAAACTGCTAGCGGAGTAGAAATGGGATTGCTTCGATCAGGTCTGCGTATAATAGAAGTCAGCGGGGGACCACGAAAGCACCGCGGTTGCGATCGTAGGGGCAAGGCACGCCTTGCCCCTACGGTTACGTGCTCTTGTGCTCCTTGGAAAACAAATGTGAGCGGATGATCAGCACAACGAAAAGTCATCCGGCATTCCGTCATACCCGCGAAAGCGGGTATCCAGGCTAATTCGGCGGTGAGCAAACCTGGATTCCCGCCTGCGCGGGAATGACGAATAGAGGAGAAACGCAGGTTCTGAGAATTCGCGCCATTTTTATGTCCTGTAGACGCGCGTAGAATCAAGAACACTTCGGGGTGAAACATTCTTGCGCCAATCGAGGCCTCTATGACAGAACAATCACACTCTAGAATCGGCTGGCTCGGCCCAAGTCTACCGTCGAGTTCGCATATCAAAAAGTTTCTCAACCTGGTGCCGGCCAACGTCGAAGTCGTCTACGAGCAATTGATCCTGCACGACGGCGTGTTGAAAGACGTCCAGGGCAAGCAGGAGCTGATCGTTAGCCGCGCCGTCCAGTTCGCCCTGCGCGATAAACTCGACGGCTTGATTTTCCCCGGCGCACCGCGCGAAGTATGGAACCCGAAACTATTCGAAGCCTTCACCGCCGCGCTGAAGATTCCCGTTGCCACGGCGCTACGCGCCTCGGCGGCGGCGTTGAAAACTTTCGCCGCCAAGCGCGTCCTCCTGCTCACGCCCTTCGACCCGGCGTTGAACCAGTTGATCCGCGAGTTTCTTGGCCGGTTCGATCTGATCGCCACTTCCCCATCGGAAACTTTGCCGCACTACACCGACGCACTCAAAATGACCGCCGCCGATGTCATCGCCTACGCCCGCCGGGCGATCGCCGAGCAAAGCCAAGTGGACGCGATCTATTTCCAAGGCGCCGTGCTCGATCCCATGGACTGTTTGGAACAGATGGAGCGCGAGTTGAACCTGCCGGTGATCGCCAGCAACCCGGCGATGAATTGGTACCTGCTCTCCAAGCTCGGCGTGAAACATCCGCTGGCCGGAGTTGGCAGGTTGCTATCGACTTGGCCGGCGCTGCCGGCTGGATAAACGTTTTTTTAAATGAATCCTCAGCCGTTCCGATGACCCAGGGATCGGAGATTGCGCCGCAGAGGCGCTGAGGCCGCGGAGGAAAGAGTTTTTGAAAAACATTATTCCGAACTCTGTGAACTCTGTGCCTCTGTGGTGGTGAAAACTTCTTTGTATGTAACCCAGAAAACACTTGAGCATGAAACACCCGATTGCACTCACGGTCACCGCGCTGGCTCTAATTCTCAGCCGCGGCACTGCCTCGGCGCAAAGCGATTTCTACCGCGGCAAGACCATGACCTTTATCGTCAACATGGCGGCCGGCGACGCCAACGATCTGTGGGCGCGCGCCTTGGCGCGCAATCTGGTCAAATACATTCCCGGCAACCCGAACATCCTAGCCCACAACATGGCCGGCGGCGGCTCGATGATCTCGGCGAACTATCTTTACAGTGTCGCCAAGCCCGACGGCCTGACCATCGGCCAGACCTCTTCGAGTCTGTATTTTCAGCAGCTCATCGGCCGGCGCGAAGTGCAATTCGATTGGCGCAAGTTCAGTTGGATCGGTTCGGCGGGACAGGCCGAGTCATTGCTGATGATGCGCAGCGACGCGCCGTATAAATCCATGGAAGATATCCGCACCGCCAGCGAGCCGCCCAAGTGCTCCGCCACCGCGCCCGGCGCCGGCACCCATATCAGCTTGAAAGTTTTGGAAGAAGCGCTGAACGCCAAGTTTCGCATCGTCACCGGCTACAAGAGCGGCAGCGATCAGGATCTCGCCATCGAGCGCGGCGAGGTGCAGTGCCGGGCGGTCACTTCGGCATCGTTCCTGGCCCGCGAGCCGTTCATCGGATGGCAGAAAAAAAACTTCGTCCGCATCCTGGCTCAGAGCGGCCGCAAGCGTAATCCCAAGCTCGCCGAAGTGCCGACCATCTACGAGCTGATGGCGCGCCATCAAACACCCGAAGCCAAGCAGCGCCTGGTAGCGGTGTTGCTCGGCGCCGATCACTTCGGCCAATACCTCGCCGCCACGCCACCGGCAACGCCCATGGAGCGGGTGAAAATCCTCCGTGACGCCTACGCCCGCGCGCTAAAAGATCCCGACCTCATCGAAGAAGCGGCGCGACGCAACTGGAGCATGGACTCGGTCACCGGTGAAGATTTAGAAAAAATGGCTAAGCAAGTCATCGATCAGCCGCCGCAACTGATCGGCCGGGTGAAAGAACTGTTGGGCGGCAATTAGGACGAGGAATCTCACCACGGAGGACACAGAGATCGCAGAGTTCGGAACTTGTCTTAATCATAAAAATCTACTTTGCGTCCTCGGCGTCTCTGCGGTGAGTCCTCCGATAATTCTTATCGATCGCTGAACACATTGACACCGATCGTGCCCATCCCATACTATTCGCCGACAAAGGATCGCCGATGCGTAAATTCATCTTAAGCCTGTTCATCGTTCTAACCTTGTGCGCCGCGCTCTCCGCTTGCGTTAATCAATTTGCATCCGGCGATCCCGCGGAACCGGCGGACGCAGCGTGGATTTCCCTGAGCATCGAGAACGGCAAGCCGGCCGGCGCGCTCACTCTCATCGCCGGTCAGGAATATATTTTTCAACGCATCACGCTGGCGGTGGACGACCGCGGCGTCAAGGACAGCCGCGATGCCCTCGACTGGCTGCGCAACCGGTCAAGCTTTCGCGCGCTCAATTGGGACGGCGTGCGCGAGAGCCGCGCCCATTGGCGCAACTATCGCGAGAGCCGTCCCGACGCCGATCTTTTCAGCCATGTTTTTGACGGCGCCAAATGGATGAACGAAGCGAACGGGCTGGAGCTATCCGTGCTCGACGCCAGCGGCGCGGTCATCGGCGAACCGCTGCGCCTGACCAACAACGATTTTCTCAACCGCCAAAAGCAGCAAGACTTCGACACCGTCAAGGCGGAGTATCGTTACGAGAACTTCGCGCGCCATAAGGACCGCGCTTCGGCCAAGACCAAGCGCGCCATCGCCAAGATCGTCTTCGCCGTGCAGAGCGATTTTTCCAAGCGGCTGGTGATTCCCGCCAACGCCCACGCGCTGCGGGTGGTCTGGGATAAGAAACCGCAGGAGCCCTATACTTTTCCCGTTCGCTTGACGCCGCCAGCCTACAACTACGGCGGCAAACTCCATGTCACGGTGGAGCCCGACAAACCGGTTTACTATCCCGGCGACACCATTCGCGCCACCTTCACGCTGCTCGATCAGAAAGGCCAGCGGCTGAAATTCGCCGAGTTCGACAAGAACGGCATCCGCCAACTCAACATTCATCTCGACGGCCCGCTGCAAGATCCGACCTACTATCACGAAGAATGGCTCAGCGAATTCAAAGTCCGCTACGCCTATCATGTGCGCGCGCCAGCGTTGGGCTTCGGCACCGCGACGGAATCGCGCAGCACCGCGCTCAAGGGCCCGCCGCTCAGCAGCGACGGCACCAGCATCATCGTCGATCTGCATGTGCCGATGAATTTACCGAAAGAGAAATTCGGCAGCTTCGAGATCGGCGCCACCGCCTGGCGCAACTTCGCCAGTCAAAGTTGGATCGCCCGCCTGGATAAACATATCCAGGTGGGCCAAGCGGAACATACCCACTTCGAAAAATTCGGCTGCGAGAACTGCCATGTACCGAACACGCCCATGGACATGGGCCTGTTGATCCCGCCCATGGTCGGCGTCGAGAAGTTAAAAGTCGACAGCATCGAAAGCTGCGTCATGTGCCACGACAACAGCCGCAACGGCTCGCGCCGCCTGGACAAATATTTGCACCTGATTCATCAGAATCGCGACAAGTTTCCCGCGGCGAAAAACAACTGCGCGGTGTGCCATTTGACCGCCGACAGCATCAAGAAGGTCCACTTCGAAGTCTGCTCCAACTGCCACGAGAATCTGCACAAAAACAATCAACCGAAATACACCGACGCCCAGTGCATCAACTGCCACCAGGACTACAACCGTGGCCATGTCGGCCCAGCATTGGCCGCAAAGCATTGAACTGCGTAGATGGGGATGGACCGGACGCTGGCTTGAGCGCCGCCGGATTAGAACAACTCGGGCTTGGGCGTGAGGAGGATTTCATCGACCCAGTGGGCGATGGCTTTCGGCGGCGTCAAGCGGATCGTCTGCGCGGCGGTCATGGCGGCCGCTTTGCCAGGAGCTAGGCCGAGGAGCTTAGCGTAAAGCGCCGGCGACGCTTCGATGGATAACGCCAATCCCATCTCGTCTCGATAAACCTTGAAGCCCGCCTGTTCGAGAAACCGCTGCACGCTGCCACGAACGTCATCGGAGGGACGGTAGGGAGCGAGATCGTCGGGCAACGGTCCTTGGGCCAACTCGCGATAGGAACGCCCGGAGACCGAGCGCAGGAAAACCTGGGCAACCAAAGTTTCCTTGCGCTTCGATCTTCCGGGCTGAGCCATAGGACACCTTTACTTCAGGCAATCTGCCACGCACGTAGGGCGTTTACTAGGCCGGCACCGGTAGCGTTATCGACGCCCGGTCCCGCCGCCTCGCCCATCGAGCTGGTGCCGACCAAGACATCGGTCGCCGTGCCACGCAAAATCGCCTTGATTTGGCTCGGCGTCAACGTCGGCTGCTTTTGCAACAGCAACGCGCAGATGCCCGCGATTTGCGGCGCCGCCGCGGAGGTGCCGCTAAAAACACCCCAACCGTCGTTGGTCGCGGTCTCGTCTTTATTCGGCTGAGGCACACCGCCCAGGCCAACGTCAATCGCCGACGATGGCGGAATCGGCAACATAATATAAGTCGCCGCCGGCTGCATGCCGACCAGGCCGCAGAAATCCGGCACCCGTCGTCCGGGATAAATCAAACTCATGAAGCTCGACGCGTAGTTAGACGCGCGCAGCGCCATGTTTTGATCGGCATGAACACCGCCCACGGAAATCACCTCGGGCATCATGCCGGGAAAACCGACGTGACCATTGCCGGCCGAAAACACCACGGTGACGCCCGCCGCGACGATCGACATGATCCGTAGACGGAGCGGCACCAACGCCGCCGGCAATGTCGTCACACCCGGCAGGTGAAACCCCCAACTGCACGAGATCACCCGTGGGCCCATGGCCACCGCCCGGTCGAAACTCAGTACGGCGTTGCCGCCCATCTTGACGCCGAAGACCTGAGCGTCCGGCGCGCAAGCGAAAATATTCGCCACCTCGCCCGTGCCATGGCCATTGGGATCGAGGTCCGCCGGCGGAAACGCATCGGCCGCCGCAATCGGATTGAGACGATAACCATGCATCAGATGGTAAGGATGCATGTTGAATCCGGTGTCGAGCATGGCGACACGCACGCCCAAACCCGTCGCCCTCGATCCGGACAGATTGGTGCGTCGGTGCGTCGCCGATGCCTGCAAAATCCCGGCAACGTCACCGGGCACGCGCAGATGAAAGTAACGCACCGGCGGCGGCAGCGGCGAACCAAAATATATTGGCGGCCGTTGGATGGTCGTGTAAATCGCGCCGGGAATATTGACCGTACTCGGCTCCGGTGCGTCTTTAACCGTGTCGAAAAATTCGAACGCATGCTCGCGCACGCCGGTCTTGAGGGTTCGGGCGCGCTTGCGCAACCGGGTCTGAAACATTTTTTCGAATAGATCGTACGGCCCCCGAGCCGAGACGCTCGTGCACCCATCGTCGACAAACACTTGAAACCCTTGCTCTTGGAGTTTCTTCGCGACTTCCTGCATGGTGCGATCGTCAGGAGTGTGCTGGGCTAAAGTGTCACTGCTCAGCTCACCCATCATTTGCTGCAAGCTTGCCCCGGAGCGCGGCCGACACACCACTTCAAAAGAGACCTGCTCCGCTCGCGCCGGGGTGAGCTCCCGATCGATTTTTTGCACGTCCGTAGCGACTTTCGCTGGCCTTCTATCTCGCGTTGCCATAACGATATCCCCCTTTTTAGTTGGTTAATTTTTGGGATCCCGCGGGTTAGCAAGAGCAACCGCAGTGCCAATACCGTCGCCAGTAGGTAGGCCGCGGAATTTCTCGGCTTTCACTAGGGAGACCCATGGACGCGTGGCGAGAAGAAGGCGACGACGCAACATTTGGATACACTCGGTGTATACGTTGGGAGACGATCACCGATGCCGCGGCGCACGGGCGATGAGCATCGGCGTGCGGGGCGGCACGCAGGAATGGCAACGCTTGTCGCGAAGATTACCAAGCGAGGAAAGAGCGATCCTGCGCGCTTGCAAGATCGCCAAGCTTGCGCTTAAAGACATCTAGTCTGAATTTACTCAATGAAAGAAGGAAGCGCCCATGATCCAAGAAGTTGTCATCCAACATGTCCAACCGGAGAAGCGCGACGAATACATCCAGGTGTTCGGCGATATCTTGAAGAAGGCCAACTACGCCGGTTCCCACGGGATTAGGTTTTTCACCAGCATCGAAGATCCGAGCCGGGTGATCTTGATGATCGAATGGGACAGCGTCGAGGCGCACACCCAGCACCGCGGCACGCCGGTGCACAACGCCATGCGCGAAGCGACGTCAAAGTACCAGACGGTGAAAAGCGACGGCGCTCACTTTGTCATGCATGTGGTGAAAGAATAAAAACGTGATCGTGTTCGTGGTTCGTGTTCGTAAAGAAAGGTGCCGAATATGATTCCGGAAGTCATCATCCAGCATGTCCAACCGGAGAAACGCGACGACAATATCAGACCGCCAAAAGCGACGGCGCCCACTTCGCCATGCTTGTCGTGAAGGAATGAAGTCGTGCTCGTGTTCGTGATTCGTGTTCGATCCGGAACTCTTCACGAGCACGAGCCACGATCACGAACACGAAAAATGCGGCTGAAGAGGCCGAGAGACGATCACAACACCGTAAGTCATCGAATCTATCCAGCGGCGCCAACCTTGAATTCAGCGCCCCATTCGCCTACAGAACTAAGCCATGGATCGACAAGAAAACGACCTAATGACCCGCGTCGGCCCGGGCACGCCGGCCGGCGCAACCCTGCGGCGCTATTGGCTGCCGGTGAGTTTTTCCCACGAGATCAAGTCCGACGAGCCGAAAATCGTCCGCCGCTTGGGTGAAGACCTGTTGATCTTTCGCGACGAGCAGGGCCGCGTCGGCTTGACCGAACCGACCTGTCCGCACCGCGGGACATCGCTGGAATACGGCTGGATCGAAGCCGGCGGCATCCGCTGCTGCTACCATGGCTGGGTGTTCGACGTGAACGGCAGGTGTTTGGAACAGCCGGGCGAGCCGGTGGGCAGCAACTTCAAGGACAAGATCGCGCTCAAGGCCTACGCCATCCGCGAGGTCGGCGGCCTGATCTTCGCCTACATGGGACCGGGCGCGCCGCCGCCCTTCCCGCGCTACGATTTTTTGTTTCGCCAAGACGGCGAGCGCACCTACGACGGCTATGTGCGCGAGTGCAATTTCTTAAACCAGCTCGACAACTGCCTCGACCCGGTGCACGCGACGATTTTACATGGCCGCGAAGTCAACGGCGCCAGGGAAAATCCCGAGCGCGCCGAGAACCCGGAGTTCGAAGTGTTGGCCGACGAATTGTTCGCCAGCTACGTCGCCCGGCGCCAAGGGCCGGTGGCCGGCAAGGAATGGCACCGCGAGGTTTCTTATACGCCGCCGGTGCTGGTGATCCACGACGGCGGCTCGACACCCGACGATCCCAACGGCTATTTCGCCGATGTCGCCTGGCGCGTGCCAGTGGACGACTACAGCACGCAGTCGTTTATTTTGAAATTCTTTCCGTTCAAAGATGGTCAATCGACCAAACGGCCCAAACGCGCTTCCAATCGGCCGGCGCCGCTCTTGCGCGGCACGCGCATGAAGTTCGACATGACGACGGTGAATGGCCAGGACGCCGCCGCGCAGATCGGCCAAGGGCGCATCGCCGATCGCGCCGCCGAACACTTGGGCTACTCCGACCGCGGCGTCATCCAGGTGCGCAAGCTCTGGATGGCGGCGATCCAAGCTGTGCAGCGCGGCGACGACCCGCCCGGCATCCTGCGCGATTTGACGGACAGCGAAATGCTCCACTTCGACGTCGTCGGTTCTGGGCGGTTAGTCAACATCGGCGAGATGGTCGAGCACCGGCCGCGGGTGGTGCGAATACAGGGCATGGAGTGATGGAGTATTGGAGTGGTGGAATAATGGCAGGACAAAAGACCGAGAGAATTTTAACCGGCCTGCTGCTCCTCGCTTCACTCCTGTTTCACGGTGGTCTCCACGCCGCTCAACCGCCGGCCAATTGGAAAGCCGACTGGGACGCGACTCAACGCGCCGCGGAGAAGGAAGCCAAGCTGGTCATCTACGGTCCGCCGGGCAGCGACCAGCAAAAACTTTACACCGAAATTTTTCACCAAGCCTTTCCAAAAATCCGCGTCAACTACACGCCGGGGCGGATCAGCGAAATCATCTCGCGCATAATGGCCGAGCAGCGCGCCGGCATGCGCCAGGCCGATCTGGTCCTCGGCGGCACCGACATTCTGCTCGGCACCCTCAAAGACAAAAACTTGCTCCAGCCGATCCGCCCCGCGCTCGTGCTGCCCGAAGTCGTCGATCATAACGCCTGGTTCAAAGGCAAGCTGTGGTTCGCCGACAGCGAGGACAAGTTCGTCGCCATGTGGCGCGCCGTGCCCTACACCGCGGCCTGCATCAATACCAATCTGGTAAAACCCGGCGAGCTAAAAAGCTACTGGGATCTACTCCAGCCTAAATGGAAAGGCAAAATCGTCTCGCAGGATTTGCGCATCGGCAGCGCGCGCAACCAGATGTACACGGTCTATTTCCGTAAAGACTTGGGACCGGAGTATTTGAAACGGCTATATGGCGAGATGGACGTGACGCTATCGAGAAACTTGCCGCAGATCGCCGATTGGCTTGCCGGCGGCAAGTATGCCATCGCCATCGGCGGCGTCGACTGCGACGACCTGGCAGCCAAAGGACTGCCGGTGCTGCCGATTCATTTCGAGGGCATCGCCGCCGTCGGCGCCGGCACCGACCCGGCCTCCTGGTTGGCGTCGAGTCCAAATGTGAATACCGCCAAAGTATTTTTGAACTGGATCCTAAGCCGCGACGGCCAGAGTCAATTTCAAAAACTCACCAGGGAAAATTCTCTGCGCACCGACATCGGCAAAGACGGCATCCCGCCATACTATGTTCTCGACCCGAAGAAAGAATATCTCTTCACCGGCCTCGAAGAACATAAAGACAAGATCAACGAGTTTCGGCCCTGGCTTGAGACGCTGGTAGGGAAAAAATCTCCCTAGCTTTACAGCGATTTTCTAGTACAGTAGCCGACGCGATAGCGCGGTTTCGGAGGTGCGAGGTGAAAAAGCTTTTCTGGCTGTTTCTCTGGATTCTGCTCGTCGGCGTCAATTCCACGGCCCAAGCCCAGGCGCCGTTCTATCAAGGTAAGACCATCCGGGTCATCGTCGGCACGCCGCCGGGCAATCTTTATGATTTCTGGGCGCGGCTGATCGTCGACCACTTGGGCCGTCATATCCCCGGCAATCCCAGCTTCATCGTCCAGAACATGCCCGGCGCCGGCCATGTGGTGGCGGTCAATCATCTTTACTGATTCTGCTGAAAAACCCTATTGCAAATTTAGTATTCGCGCAACGAAAGCGCAGTGAGCATTGATAAAGGTAGCGGCAGACTTTAATTTGAATTCATGAGCGTACAACGGATGAGTTCACAGCGGAGTTTTTATCACACGGGTTTT